>JAVEEH010000313.1 GCA_030840545.1 Frankiaceae bacterium
AGAGCCACCCGGCCCAGGGCCGTCAACGAGTGATGGGACACGCCTTGGTGCCGCGGGCGCTCGTCGGCCTCGCTCACCCGCAGCGCGGCGACCGGCCGGCCGCCGAGAACTGCGGCGGCGTTGACCGCCTCACCGCTCGCGACCCCGCTGAACCCCCACCGGGTGCCGGTGCCGAGGTTGCCCGGCCCCTGGGTGACCACCGCCACGTCGGCGTCGAGCACCAACCGGGCGGCGAGCAGGCCGGTGTGGACGGTGACGGCCTCGACGTCGCCGCCGAACGCCTGGCCGACGCTGACGGTCGCGGCCACCCAGCCGGCCGCCCGCAGACCGGCGAGGGAGCGGGAGAACCACATCGGCAAGGCACCACCGTCGGACATCACATACACGATGCGGACGTCGGGCCGTCGGTCGCCGAGCCCGGCGATGATGGGCGCGAGCGCCGAGTGGAGGTCGGCAACGACGACCGGCATCCCGTCGAGGTCGTCCGCGTCCCGCAGCACCGCATGATGCGGTGAGCCCTGCTCGTCGGCGGCGAGAACGGTTGCCTGCATCGGTGTGTAGCGCGCCTTGACGATGTGCCCGGACTCGTCGAGATCCGCGGGAAGGCGGTCAGGCACGGCGACGACCATTGCGAAGCCGCCGGTCCCGAGCCCTAGGGACAAGGCCGTGACGTTGAGCAGCACCCGGTCACCGATCTGCGGTTCACCGACGAGCGCGACATAGGCGAGCGCCGGCATCGGGCCGTCGACCGTGTCGACGGTGAGCTCGATGGTGCCCGCGCCGTGGTGTCGGACCTCCACGACGCGGCCGTCACGCCAGCGAATCACGCGCGGACCTTATCCCCGTGCCGAGGTAGCGTGGCCGACCATGGCTGCGCGGCGCACGGAGCGACTGCTCAACCTGGTCATCTGCCTGCTGCACACCCGCTCCTATCTGACGGCCGAACGCATCCGGGAGATGGTGGCCGGTTACGACGAGGCGCCGACCGACGAGGCGTTCAAGCGCATGTTCGAGCGCGACAAGGAAGATCTCCGCGACCTCGGCATCCCGCTGGAGACGGGCGCCAACAGCGCGTTCGACGACGAGCCCGGCTATCGCATCGCCCGGCGCGACTACGCCCTCCCCGAGATCACCCTTGAACCAGGGGAGGCAGCCGCCGTAGGACTCGCCGCGCGGATGTGGTCCTCGGCATCCATGAGCGCATCCGCGACGCGCGCCCTGCGCAAGCTGGAGGCGGCCGGGGTCGAGATGGCGCCGCTGCCCGAGGGGCTGCAGCCACGGGTCGAGGGAAGTGGCGTGGCGTTCCCCCTGCTCGCGGAGGCCGTCCACGACGGCCGGGTGGTGACCTTCCCTTACCGGACCGCCGGTGGCGCGGAGCCGGCGGTGCGCACCGTGGAACCGTGGGGAGTGGTCTGGTGGCACGGTCGGTGGTACCTCGCCGGCCACGATCGCGACCGCGGGGCAACTCGGGTGTTCCGGCTGTCCCGCATCGCCGGCGACCCGAAGGCCGTTGGCGCGAAACATGCCGTCACCCGCCCACCCGCGGTCGAGCTCACGGCGCTCGTCGCTGCCTACGACGCCGCGTCGCCGGCGTCACTCGCCCTCGTGCGGGTGCGGGTCGGCCGCTGCCTCGGCCTGCGCCGCCTCGCGGTCAACACCAGCGAGGGGCCGCCAGGCTGGGACGTCATCGAGCTGACCTATCCCGATCCCGAGCGCCTGGCGGACCAGGTCCTGCCCTACGGGGCAGATGCGGTGGTCACCGACCCGCCAGACGCGGTCGAGGCCGTCGTACGTCGGCTTCGGGCGTTGTCGGAGCAGTCGGCGTGAGCGGCGCGACCGACCACCTGCCCAGGCTGCTGGCCCTGGTCCCGTGGCTGTTGGCGCATCCCGACACGCCCGTGGGGGACGTGGCGAAGCAGTTCGGCATCGACGAGAAGCAGCTGCGTGCCGATCTCGACCTGCTGTGGATGTGCGGCCTGCCGGGCTACGGGCCGGGTGACCTGATGGACGTCGTGTGGCACGACGACCGGGTCAGCCTGTCCAACGCTGACACGATCGCCCGGCCCTTGCGGTTGACCAGCGACGAGGCGCTCGCGCTCATCGCCGCCCTGCGCACGCTCCTCGGCGTCCCCGGCCTGGTCGACACCTCGGCGGTGGAGCGAGCGCTGGCCAAGCTCGAGGCGGCAGCGGGCGGCGTGGTCGACGGTGATGACGTCGCTGTCGCCGTCGACGTGTTCACCGACCCGGACGTCGTGGCGACTGTCGCCGACGCGTTGGCGAAGGGGCGGCGGCTGCACCTGCGTTACTGGGTGCCCGCGCGCGACGAGGCCACCGAGCGCGACGTCGACCCGATCCGCATGTTCACCAGCGACGGCATGCCCTACCTGGTCGGCTGGTGTCACAGCGTCGGGGACGTCCGGACATTCCGCCTCGACCGGGCGCTGGCGGCGGAGGTGCTGGACGTCCCCGCCGAGGTGCCGGCCGAGGTCCGGCAGCGCGCCCTCGACGCGGGACTGTTCGCGCCAGCCCCGGAGGACCGGTTGGTCACGCTGGATCTCGACCCGGCCGCGCGATGGGTGGCGGACTACCACCCGTGCGAGGAGGTGGTCGAACGAGGTGACGGAGGCGTTGTCGTCCGGCTTCGAGCCCGCGACGACGCCTGGATCCGCCGCCTCGCCCTCGGACTGGCCGGCCACGGACGGGTGACCGATCCGCCCGATGTGGCCGAAGATGTGCGTCGCGCCGCAGCGCAGACGCTGGCGGGCTACGGCCCGATGGCCCAGTCGGACTAGCCCTTTCGAGCGGCGGTCCTTTTTGTCCAGTCAAGCAGTTGCCGCTACCTGCCGAACTCGTTATCAGCAGCAAGACGGGATCGGAAAGGGGATGG
>JAVEEH010000336.1 GCA_030840545.1 Frankiaceae bacterium
TCATGAGGTGCTCCGAGCGGGTCATGGGTGCCGGAGCATGAAAAAACGCCCCGGTCACCCGGGGCGGTGGGTGGAACGCGTCAGTGCAGCGCGCGCCAGGACCCGGCCCGGGTCCCGGCAAAATACGTGCGCACCGACGTCATGCCAACAGTGTGGCACAGGGGTGGTTGACGGCGCTGCCGTTCCGTGGACGATCCTCGCAGGGTGAGCCCGCACCTTCATCACCACGAGCAGCAGCCGGACCGCAACATCCGGCTGCTGCTCGTCGCGTTGGCTCTGATCACGGCGTTCATGGTCGGCGAGGTCGTCGCGGCGGTCCTCGCGTCGTCGTTGGCGTTGCTCACCGATGCCGGTCACATGCTCACCGACGCGCTCGCGTTGCTGATGGCGGTCGGCGCGGCACGACTGGCCAGGCGTCCCGCAGCCGGGGTGTGGACGTTCGGCCTCGGCCGGGCTGAGGTCCTGTCCGCCGGCGTGAACGGCGTCACCTTGCTCGTCGTGTCGGCGGTGGTGCTCGTCGAGGCCGGCCGCCGCCTCGTTCATCCGCCGCACGTCTCCGGTGGTCCGGTCATCGCCGTCGCGCTGGTCGGGCTTGCCGTCAACCTGGTCGTCGTAGTGGTCCTGTCCCGTGCCGATCGGCGCTCGCTCAACGTCGCGGGTGCCTTCGCCCACGTCGTCACAGACGCCTACGCGTTCGCCGCGACGCTTGTTGCCGGCATCGTCATCGTCACCACCGGCTATCGGCGAGCCGACCCGATTGCCTCCTTGGTCGTCGTACTGCTCATGCTGCGGGCCGCCTGGTCGCTGTTGCGGCGGTCCGGCACCGTGCTTCTCGAGGCCGCCCCCGAAGGCGTCGACCTGGTCGACCTGCGCGCTCACCTGCTCGAGACCGGACTTGTCCTCGACGTGCATGACCTGCACGCCTGGACCTTCGGCTCGGGCCTGCCGGCGGTGTCGGCGCACGTCGTGGTCACCGACGGTTGCTTCGACGGCGGGCACGCACCGCGGCTGCTGGACGAGCTGCAGGGCTGCCTGGTCGGCCACTTCGACGTCGAGCACTCGACGTTCCAGCTCGAGCAGGCCGGCCACACCGACCACGAGGCCGGCACCCACTAGCCCGGGCACGGATCAGGATCCGGCCGGGAACTGGTATCAGTCCACATCTAGACCCGGTCCAGCATCGGGGGTTAGGCTCCGGGCGTGCCCGAGAAGACGTTCGCTGACAACGATGCGCTTCTCCGCCGACACGGTCTGCAGGTCACTGCCCAGCGTCTGGCTGTGCTGCGCGCGGCGTCCGACCGGTCGCACGGTACAGCCGACGACATCTACACCGTCGTACGGGCCGAGATCGGCGCCATCTCCCGGCAGGCGGTCTACGACGCCCTGGCGGCCCTCACCGACAAGGACCTCCTCCGGCGTATCCAGCCCGCCGGGTCTCCGGCCCGCTACGAGGGCCGGGTCGGTGACAACCACCACCACCTCATCTGCCGAACCTGTAACCGGATGGTCGACGTCGACTGTGCGGTCGGCGACACCCCGTGCCTGACGGCCATTGACGACTCCGGCTACGAGATCGACGAAGCCGAAGTTGTCTACTGGGGCCGATGTCCCGACTGTGTCGCGGCAACCAGCCATCAGAAGGAAGCAGCGAGTGAGGAGAGGGACCGACGTGTCTGACAGAGGCAGCGAAAGCGAAAACCCCGTCATCGATGCCCCCACGCCCGAGTCGAACCGGCCCAGGACGAACAAGGACTGGTGGCCCAATCAGCCGGATCTGCAGGCTCTGCACCAGCACTCACCGTCGGCCAGTCCGATGGGCGAGGACTTCGACTACGCCACGGAGTTCGCGACCCTCGACCTGGAGGCGCTGAAGCGGGATGTCGTCGAGGTGATGACGACCTCGCAGGACTGGTGGCCGGCCGACTACGGCCACTACGGGCCGCTGTTCATCCGGATGACGTGGCATGCCGCGGGCACTTACCGCATCGCGGATGGCCGCGGCGGTGGTGGCACCGGCGCTCAGCGCTTTGCGCCCCTCAACAGCTGGCCCGACAACGCAAACCTCGACAAGGCGCGCCGGTTGGTCTGGCCGGTGAAGCAGAAGTACGGCCGGAAGATCTCCTGGGCAGACCTGCTGGTCTTCGCCGGCAACTGTGCCATGGAGTCGATGGGCTTCAAGACGTTCGGTTTCGGTTTCGGGCGCGAGGACATCTGGGACCCCGAGGAGATCTTCTGGGGGTCTGAGGACACCTGGCTCGGAGACGAGCGTTACAGCGGCGACCGGGAGCTCGCCGGTCCGCTCGGCGCCGTGCAGATGGGCCTGATCTACGTGAACCCGGAAGGGCCCAACGGCAACCCGGATCCGCTGGCTGCCGCCCGGGACATCCGCGAGACCTTCGCGCGGATGGCGATGAACGACGAGGAGACCGTCGCGCTCATTGCCGGTGGCCACACGTTCGGCAAGACCCACGGTGCCGCCTCCGCCGACTATGTCGGTCCCGAGCCCGA
>JAVEEH010000340.1 GCA_030840545.1 Frankiaceae bacterium
GCCCGCGACGATCGCGACGACGAGCCGCAGCGCCGCAGCCACGACGACGGCGGTGGCCAGCCCGCGCACGACGCGGGCCTCGCGCAATCCTTCCGCCGGGCTCGTCACGCGGGGAACCCTACGGCCACGACCCGATCCACCATCGGCACGACCTGACCAAACCTGCCTCTGGATCGGGTGGCGCGTCGGGCCGAGCCGGCGACCAATGGCTGGCATCATGACCGCCACAGCGACTCTCGACGGGGGACCCAGCAATGCGCCGACCTGGCCTCGCGGCCGTGGCTCTCGGGGTCGCCGCCTTCGTCGCGGGGACCAGCGGCTGCGCCGCCACCGCCGCCGCCGGTGCTCCCCAGCTCACGCAGCAGCTGCCGACGCCCGCGACCCCCGCCGCTGTCGCGCTGACCCCCGACGCGCTCGCGCCGCACGTGGTCATCCGGCGCACGCCGCCCCCGCCGCCGACACTGCCCGATGGCACCCGGGTGCTGCTGCCCGGCCACCGGTTGGTCGCGTTCTACGGCGCCGCCGGTGCTCCCGCCCTCGGGGTGCTGGGCACCGGAAGCCCCGACTCGGTCTGGCCCCGGTTGGCCGGCCAAGCGCGGGCTTACCGGACGCCGACCGGACCACGGGTGCTGCCGGCGTACGAGCTCATCGCGTTCGTCGCCACCAGCGGCCCGGGCGACCACGGCACCTACAGCCACCGCGTGCCCGACGCGACGATCGCGCACTACGCCGCCGCCGCGCGGCGCCATCACGCGCTGCTGCTCCTCGACATCCAGCCCGGCCGCGGCGACTTCCTGACTGACGCCATGACGTTGAGCCATTGGTTGCGCCGACCTGATGTCGCCCTCGCGCTCGACCCTGAGTGGAAGCTCTACGGCAACCAGGTGCCGCTGCAGCAGGTCGGCCACACCACCGCCTGGGCGGTCAATCGGGTGTCGCGATGGCTCAACACCCTGACCGCCGCCGGTCGCCTCCCGCAGAAGCTGCTGCTCATCCACCAGTTCACGAAGGACATGATCCGGCAGCGCTGGTTGGTGCAGGCACGCCTGCACCTCGCGTCCGTGTTCAACATGGACGGGTTCGGCAGCCAGGCGGCGAAGCTGAGCAGCTATCGCGGCGTCGCGGAGCACAGCCAGTTCCCGCTCGGGGTCAAGCTGTTCTATGACTTCGACGTCAACCGCTTCACCGCGAAACAGGTGCTTGCCCTGCATCCCCGTCCCGCCGTCGTCGAATACCAGTAGCCCCCCTCGACGTGTCAGACGCTGAGCACGCTCTGGCGTGCTGCGCGTCTGACAACCCGCGTAACCCGACCCGGCTCGTCGTGGACGTCGCCCACTAACGTCTGGAGTCGTGCACCCCAACGCCGAACGCGTCGCCGCGGCCCTGCGCGACGGCGGCGCCGTGGTCGAGATCCGCGAGTTCACCGAGTCGACCCGCACGGCGGCCGACGCCGCGGCCGCCCTGGGCGTGCCCGTCGGCGCCATCGTCAAGTCGCTGGTCTTCGCCGCCGACGGAGAGCCGGTGCTCGTGCTCACCAGCGGTGACCACCAGGTCGACACGTCAGCCGTGGCGCGGGTATTAGGCGTCGCACATGTCGGCCGCGCGGACGCCGACCTCGTCCGCGACGCGACCGGCTTCGCCATCGGCGGAGTCGCCCCGGTCGGTCTCGTCCGGCCACTGCGCATGCTCATCGACCTGCACCTCGCGACGTTCGACGTTCTCTGGGCCGCCGCCGGCACGCCCAACACGGTGTTCTCCACGACGTACGAGGAGCTCGCGCGCATCACCGGCGCGACCCCCGCCGATGTGGCCGGGACGTGAATCCAGCGGCCGACCGGTGACGCGGATCGAGGTCGTCGATGCCGCGACGTTCGCGCGGCTCATCCCGACGGCCGCACACATCTACGGCGCCGCGATGGCGCGTCCACCCGAGATGGTCGTGCAACGGCGCGAGATCATGCAGACCCACATCATGCGGCGCGGCTTCACTGCGGTGACCGCGACCGGCGACGAACTCGTCGGGTTCGGCTACGGCTATCACGGTCGCCAGGGCGAGTGGTGGCACGACGTGGTGGCGGACGCGTTGGGGCGAGTGGCTGCCCGCCGCTGGCTGCGCAACGCCTTCGAGCTCGCCGAGCTGCACGTGCGACCGGATGAGCAGGGCGCGGGCATCGGGCGACGACTGCTCGACACGCTGCTCGGCGCGGCCGCGGGCCGCACCGTCGTGTTGTCGACCCACGACCGCGACTCCCCCGCCCGCCGGCTCTATCGCAGCACCGGCTTCGCCGACCTGCTCGACGACTTCGTCTTTCCGGGCAGCAGCGAGGTCTACGCCGTCATGGGTCTGGAGCGGTGACGGCGCGCGACGTCGTCGTCATCGGGGCCGGTCACAACGGTCTCGTCGCCGCCTGTTACCTCGCCCGGGCCGGGCTCGACGTCGAGGTCGTCGAACGGGACACGGTGGTCGGTGGCGCCGTGTCGACGGTGGAGCGCTGGCCGGGCGTTCGCGTCGATCGTGGCTCGAGCCTGCACGTCATGGTGCGGCACACCGGCATCGTCGAGGATCTCGAGCTGGCCGACATGGGACTGCGGTACGACGACGTCGACCCGTGGGCCGTGGCGCCGGGCGAGAGCGGGCCGCTGACCTTCTCCGTCGACGCGGACGCGACCTGCGCCTCGATCGAGTCCGTCTGCGGTGCCGCGGACGCTGACGCCTACGCCGCGTTCCTGCTGCGATGGCAACCTCGGGTCGAGGCGATGCTGGCCGCCTTCCACCGGCCACCGACACCGGTCAACCTCGGCCGGGCGCTGTGGCCGCTGGGCCGGCGCGCGGGGCGGGGCCTCGGCGGCCTCGTGCGCGAGCTGCTGCAGCCGGCCGACCGGATGCTCGACGAGCACTTCACCGACGAACGGCTCAAGTCGGCGATCGCCTGGTGGGCCGCCCAGAGCGGCCCACCGCCGCA
>JAVEEH010000036.1 GCA_030840545.1 Frankiaceae bacterium
GCGATCGAGAACTTCCAGCACGACTTCAACATCGGGGCGGTCGTTCGCAACGCCAACGCCTTTCTCGCCGCCGAGGTGCACATCGTCGGCAACCGGCGGTGGAACCGCCGCGGGGCGATGGTCACCGACGCCTACCAGCACGTCCGCCATCACCCGACGCTCGCCGACTTCGCCGGCTGGGCGCGGAGTGAGGCGTTGCCGGTGCTCGGTGTCGATCTGCTGCCCGGATCGCTGTCGATCACCGATGCCACGGTGCCGCGAGCCTGCGTGCTGCTTTTCGGGCAGGAGGGGCCGGGGCTGTCGGCCGAGGCGCGCGAGCTCGTCCAGGCTGTGTTGCACATCCCGCAGTACGGCTCGACGAGGTCGATCAACGCCGGCGTCGCCAGCGGCATCGCGATGTATGAGTGGTGCCGTCGCTATGCGACCGGTTGAGGCTCTTCCTCGCCGGTCGGGACGACCGTGCCGGGCGGATAGTCGGCGCGGAAGGCGCACTGCAGGGGGAGTACGACGAGGCGTGAGCCGGGCTCGTGGGAGTACCAGGGGTATCCCCGGCAGATCGGCGGCCGCAGGTCGTGCGCCGTACACAGCCGTGACTCCGCGTCGAAGAAGTCGCACTCGTAGGCGTGCATGCCGTTGCGCTGCTCGCCGGTCGCGCGCCAGTGCTCGGTGATGAACGGCAGGTCGGGGGAGTCGACCAGGCGCTCGGCGAGCTGGCGGACGTCGGCCGGGCCCCATGGGTACCAGACGGGGTCGCAGCAGTCACCGCACGCGGAACATTCGGTCACAGGCGGCAGGATAGGCCGCGTGGACCTTCCTGACTGGCTTTCCAGCACGCTGGCCTCCGATGGTGCAGCGGGCGTGGGCGCGCTGCCGCCGTGGATTCGCGCTCTGTCGGCGGAAGCGACGCTCGCCGGGCCCGCGCTCGTCGTCTCGGTGACCCGGGACGACAACACCCCGATGCGGGACGTTCCGGCCCGGGTCGCCGCGCCGGGGACGGTCCTTGTCGTCGCCGGCGCCGGTGAGTCGCGCACGGCGATCCTCGGCGACCTGGTTGCCGGCGAGCTGCTGCGCGCGGGCGTTGCCGGCGTGGTGACGGACGGGCTGATCCGCGACTCCCGGGCGGTGGCGGCGCTCGGTCTGCCGGTCTGGGCCCGCGGCACGACGCCGGTGGCCAGCCGCAAAGACGGCACCGGCTCCGTCGGCGGGACGCTCGTCATCGCCGACGTGACCGTCTCCGACGGTGACCTGGTGGTCGCCGACGCCGATGGCGTCGTCATCTGGCCGGCCGCCGAGGTGTCGTCGTACCTGGCGAGGGCGGACGCGAAGCGCCGGGCCGACGACGCCCGCGCCGCCGCGGCGAGATAGGCCGTTCCGGCCAGTTCGGGCATTCGGTGACACCGACGGCCGGACAGGATCAGGCTGGCGCCATGCGTGCGCGATTGCTGGCCGGTCTCGTGCTCGTCCTGGCTGCGGTGGCCACGGCCGGGCCCGCCTCGGGCGCCACGACGAAGCAGCTCACCGTCACCGGCCGCATCCAGGTGCTCGACTCAGTCGGCGGCACGACCGGCCACCGCGCCTACCTCGGGCTGACGTCCGGCCACTCCGCCTGGCGGTTGCAGGCACCGTCGGCGGCCGGCCTGCCGACGGGCACGATCGTGCGCACCACCGGCCTGGTGTCCGGGCACACGTTCACGGCACAGCGGCTGGCCATCGTCGCTGCGCCGGCCCCGGCCGCGACCACCGGAACGCAGAGCGTCTATGTCATCCGGGTCGCGTGGTCCGGCAACGCCGGCGACGGTCAGACGTCGGGGACGATCGCCTCGGCGTTCGGCAGTGCCGGCGCGTGGTTCAACGAGGTCTCCTACGGCGCCATCCCCGGGCTGGCGACGACGGTCGACCCGACCTACGAGTCGATCAGCACGCCGTCGAGCTGCGACGTCCCGTCCGGCACGGATGCCATCTACTCGGCCGCGGTCACAGCCGCGAAGAACAGCAACCCGTCGTTCAACGACAAGCAGTACCAGCACATCGTCGTCTACTTCCCGCTCGCCAACTCCGGCTGTGCGTTCGCCGGCCTGGGCGAGATCGGCGGCAGCAGTGTCCTGCTGAACGGCGACATCACCAATCGGGTGACGAACCACGAGCTCGGCCACAACCTCGGCCTCTACCACTCGCACGCCCCCATCTGCCACTCCGGCTCGACCCAGGTGGCCAGCCCGCCGCCGGGTGCGTGCGACTCCCTCAATGCCGGCAACGAGTACGGCGACCAGTCGGACGTCATGGGTGGCTCGCTGTATGCCGGGCACTACTCGGCCTCGCAGAAGGCCCAGCTCGGCTGGTTCGCCGGACGTCTCGACGACGCGCTGCCGTGCGCCGGAGCGGTGACGCTCAAGCCCTACGAGACGTTGCCGGGCTCTGGTTTCGTCGCCGCCCGGGTCGCCGTCGGCGCCGACGCAACGACGCACCAGCCGGTGACCTACTGGCTGGAGTATCGCCAGGCGCCGGCCGGCTCGGTGGACAACGGGTTCAACGGCAATCCGGTGCTGCCCGCCGGCCTTACCGACGGCGTTCTCGTGCACGTCACCGACCCGGGCCCCAGCGCCGTCACCAGCTATGACATCGGCCCGTCCGTTCTCGACGGAAGGCCAAGCGCCAACGCGGCCAACGCCGACTTCAGCGACGCCGCGGTCCCCACGTCCGGGAGCGTGACGACGCCGCAGGGTCTGACGATCGGCATCGGCAGCCATGACGCCAGCGGGGCCGTCGTCACGCTGACGACCAGCCTGCCGTCGGTCCCGCGTGCCCCGTCCGCCGCGGTCAGTGGCTCCGGCGTCAAGGTCAGCTGGCAGTCGCCGGCATGTGCTGGCACCGGCGGCGGTGCGATCAGCGCCTATCACCTGACGAGAGTCGGCGGCTCCACCGTCGACACCACGTCGACCAGCGCAACGTCGCCTGGGGTTGCCGGCCAGTCGGGTGCGGAATACCTGGTCAGTGCAACGAGCGGCGCCGGGACGGGGGCCGCGACGGTCGTCCCGACGTCGGCACCGAGGATCACCGCGGTCGACTTCAACGTGAATGGCGGCGTCGGGTTCACGTTCGACACCTCGGCGTCCAACGGCGGCCGGTCGATCGCCTACTACGCGGTGCACGGCGCGCCCGTGGGCAATGCGCCGGCGGTGCCGGACAACTACTACGACGTCACGCAGCAGTCCGACCGTCACTGGTACCTGATCGCCGGTGCCGGACGCACGTATGACGTGACGATCGTGCCGGTGTTCGACGACCTCAGCCGCGGACCTGCGAGCAAGCCGGTGCGGGTGACGGTGGAAGACCGCAGTGCGCCCAAGCCCTCGGTCAAGGCACCGACCGCGTCCTTCACCTTGGCTGGTCACGCCACGGCCCGGTGGGGTGCCACCGACAGCGGTGGCGCCGGCGTCCAGAGCTATGACCTGCGCTACCGCGTCGCGCCCTACAGCGGTGGCTTCGGCGGCTTCGTGAGTCCGCCGTCGTTACAGAAGACATCGAAGACATCGACCACCCTTGCGTTGGCGGCCGGCTCGACGTACTGCTTCTCCGTGCGCGCCCGCGACGGCAACCTCAACACCTCGCACTACTCCACGGAGAAGTGCACAGCTGCCCCGCTCGACGACCGCAACCTGGTCGCGGACAGTCACTGGTCGCACAGCAGTGGTGCCTTCTACGCCGGCACCCTGTCGACGGCATCCCACCGGGGTTCGTTGCTGACCAGGAGCCATGTCAACGCCAGACATCTGTCGGTCGTCGCGACCGAGTGCCCGACCTGCGGGCAGGTCGGTGTCTATGCCGGAGGCACCCGGCTGGCGACCCTCGACCTGCATTCCGCGAGCACGAAGAACGAGGTGGTGCTGACGGTGCCGCTGTCGTCGGCGTTGCACGGCGCGACGGTCACGCTGAAGGTGCTGACCAACGGCAAGCCGGTCAACATTGACGGACTCGGGGTCCGAGCGGTCTGACAGTCTGGGGGAGTGGTCCTGGTCCGACAACCGCTAGCGTCGTGACCGTGCCGGCCGAGAAGCTCCCGATCCAGATGCTGCACGACCGGGTCCTGGTGAGCCTGGACGCCGTTGCGGGGGAGCGCCGGTCGAGTGCCGGCATCGTCATCCCCGCCACGGCCAAGATGGGCAAGCGGCTGGAGTGGGCCGAAGTGGTCGCCATCGGCGGACACGTGCGGATCGTCCAGATCGGCGACCGGGTGCTCTTCGACCCGGAGGACCGCTCCGAGGTCGAGCTGCACGGGACCGCCTACGTCCTGCTGCGCGAACGCGACATCCATGCCGTCGCGGCCGAGCGGCTCGAGGACGCCGGCGCGACCGGGCTCTACCTCTGACCCACCGCTGATCCACCGCTGATCCGGAATCGGCCGGAGCTCGTAAGGGTTAGCGTGGTATCACCCTTTGACGGAGGTCCGAACGATGCTGTTCTCCCGACACAAGACCGAGATGGTTTCGCCCGGCGACGCCCTCGTCGGCCGAGCAGCCCGCCCGTTCGCGGTCGGTGCGCGGCACTACGTCCTCGGGACACCGATCGAAGGTCCCTACCCGGACGGCCTCGAGACGGCGTACTTCGGTCTCGGCTGCTTCTGGGGCGCCGAGCGCAAGTTCTGGGAGCTCGACGGCGTGTTCACCACGGCGGCCGGCTACCAGGGCGGCTTCACTCCGCACCCGACGTACGACGAGGTGTGTGGGGCACGCACCGGCCACGCTGAGGTGGTCAAGGTCGTGTTCGACCCGGCGAAAGTCTCCTACCGTGACCTGCTCAAGGTCTTCTGGGAGGCGCACGACCCGACGCAGGGCATGCAGCAGGGCAACGATGTCGGCACGCAGTACCGCTCGGCGGTCTATGTGACGTCGGATGCGCAGAAGCAGGCCGCGCTGGAGACTCGTGACGCCTTCCAGCCGGTGTTGAGCCAGGGTGGCTACGGCGCCATCACGACGGAGATCGCCGACGCCGGCGAGTTCTACTACGCCGAGGACTACCACCAGCAGTACCTCGCAAAGAACCCCAGCGGTTACTGCGGCATCGGCGGCACGGGCATGTCCTGCCCCGTGGGCGTCGCCAAGACCTGACCATCACCCACCTCAAGTCGAGTGGGAATGCGGGTTCGATAGCGTCGCGGCATGAGCCAGACGGTTGAGTTCCCGAGCAACGGCGACACCGCATCCGGTTACCTCGCGACGCCGACATCCGGCACCGGTCCGGGCCTGCTGGTCATCCAGGAATGGTGGGGGCTCGTACCTCAGATCAAGCGGGTCTGCGACCGCCTCGCCGAGGAGGGGTTCGTCGCGCTTGCGCCGGACCTCTACCGCGGCGAGCACGCCGAACACACCGAGATGGACAAGGCCAGCGAGCTGATGCAGTCACTCCCGCCGGACCGCGCCGCGCGCGACATGTCCGGCGCGATCGACTACCTGCTGGGCCATCAGGCGGTGCAGCGCAACGCTGTCGGCGTGATCGGCTTCTGCATGGGCGGCATGCTCACGCTGATGATCGCGGCTCTGCAGAGCGACAAGGTCGCTGCAGCGGTCCCGTTCTACGGCGCGCCACTCGGCGACATGGCGCCGGACTGGTCGGGCCTCACGGCGTCGGTGCAGGGTCACTTCGCGGAGAACGACGACTTCTTCCCGCCCGGCCCGGTCAAGGAGCTGGAGAAGGAGCTCCTGGGCATGGGCAAGGACGTCGAGTTCATCGTCTATCCAGGCACCGGCCATGCGTTCGGCAACGAGGAGAACGCCCTCGGGACCCACGACGCCGAGGCCACCAAGACGGCCTGGGACCGCGCCATCGCGTTCCTGCGCGGCAAGCTCGCCTGAACCCTCAGGGCACCATCGCGGGCTGGTTGAGCCGCACCGGCAGGTGTTCATAGCCACGGAGCACCCGCAGCTGACGGCGGGCCGGCGGGCTGCTGACGGCCAGGTCCGGGAAGCGGTCGTAGAGCATGCGCAACGCAACCGATCCCTCCAGCCGGGCCAGGCTCGCACCCAGACAGAAGTGGATGCCGGCGGAGAAGGCCAGATGCTCCCGCGCGTTGTCACGGGTCACGTCGAAGCGCTGCGGGTCGGCGAACACGTCGGGGTCGCGGTTGGCGCCGCCGAGCATGATGCTGACGAACCGGCCGCTCTGGATCTCGTGCCCGGCCACCTCGGTGTCCTCGCCGGCCACGCGCACCGTCAGCTGGACGGGGGAGTCATAGCGCAACACCTCGTCGACGGCGTTGCCCCAACCACTCGGGTCGGCTTTCAGCAGTTGCAGCTGGTCGGGATGTTGGTCGAACAGCATGACCGCATTGCCGAGCAGGTTGACCGTCGTCTCGAAGCCCGCCCCGATGACGAGCAGGGCGGTCGCGCGGAGCTCGACGTCGTTGAGAGTCTCGCCCTCGTCCTGTAACACCGCGAGCCGGCTCAGCAGGTCGTCGCCCGGGTTGCGGCGCAGCTCAACCAGATGCTGCGCGAGCCAGTGATGGATCTGACGAAGCGCGACCGCAGCGCGCCGGAAGTCGCGATAGCTCAACGCCGGGTCGAGTGTCACGGCGGCCTGGTTGCCCCACTCGAGCATCTTCTGCTGCATCGAGTCGGGGACACCGAGGATCTCCGCGATGACCCGGACGGGAAGCGGCGCGGCGTACATCTCCACGAGGTCGACGACCTCACCGGCCGCCTGCCGCCGGCTCATCTCGTCGAGCAGCTCCGTCGCGATGGCCTCGACCCGCGGCTCCATGGCCGCCACCGCCCGGGCGGTGAAGACCTTGGACACGAGACGCCGGTAGCGCGTGTGGTCCGGAGGGTCGACCGCCAGCATCGACGGCGGCTCGGCCGGCCCGACGGCCCAGGGGTCCACGGTGCGTTCGAGCAGCAGCCGCGCCAACGGCGACAGCCGCTCGGACGAGCCGATCCCCACCCGGAACGCCGGACTGCGCAGCACCTCGCTGGCAACGCCGTGTGACGCGGTCGAGGACACCAGGCCGCCGCGCATCAACGGACCGTGGGCCCGCATCGCCTCATAGGTGGGGAACGGATCGTCCCAGAGGGACTTGTCGATCGCGAGCTTGGCGCCGAGCTGGCCGCGGCGGGCCTCTCGTTGCAGCATCAGCCGGGGACCGACCGACTGCACGGCCCAGCGCAAAAGTGTCGAACGAGGCATACCGATCAGGATGCCGAACCGGGTTCAGCGCCCGACACCCGGGCTGCCCAGCCGAACACGCCCTTGGCCATCGTCGAGCGTTCAGCCTCGACCCGGGCCGCGTAGACCCGACCCCGCAGCTCCCGGGCGCCATCGTCGTCCGTGGCGGTGGCGAGCCACTCCGCCAGGTGCCCGGCCAGCCGCAGCGACGTGTCGTCGCCTGCGCCCAGCAACTCGACGATTCGCCCGGAGATCGCCGCCGCACCGGCGAGGCCGACCACCTCAGCTGCCACCGTCCGGTCCGGCGCCGGCTTGAGCGAGGCGGGGTTGCCGTCCCACCACCCGCCATAGAGCCGCCACACGTTGCGTACGACGAACTCCGGGTCGTCGTAGACCGGCTGAAGGTAGGGCCGGTCGGCGAGCGCGGCCGGCGGGCGCACCGCGTGCAGGATCTCGTCGAGGCGGCAGCCTTCGTTCATCATCGCGACCGTCTGGTCGTGCAACGACTGCAGGAAGTCTGCGGTGTCGGACAGCGCCTGCCGGATGCGGTCCGCACCGACGACGGGCACACCGTGTCCGGGCAGCAGCACGTCCGCGCCGAGCTCAGCCATCTCCCGCAGCGCTGCCGCCCATTCCGCGGCATAGCGCTGCACCTTCTGCGGGTTGCCGGCGTTCGGGCTCGCCCAGATGAACAGGTCACCGCAACAGAGCACCTTGCGATCCGGCAGCCATGTCCAGGTGTGATCGTCGGTCTCACCGCGGGCGGCGTGCAGCTCGACCCGCTCGTCGCCGAACACCAGCACGTGGCCGCCGCGGTAAGTCTCGTCCGGATAGCGGTAGTCCGTCGGCCACTGCAGGTCCTCGATGCCGAATTGCCGTCGGTTGACGACGGCGTTGTAACCCGCGGTCAACCGGTAGCGGTCGAACCGCGCAGGCAGCGACTCCTGCGCGTGCACGACCGGGCGGCGCCATCCCCGCTCCGCAGCCTCCGCATCGAA
>JAVEEH010000329.1 GCA_030840545.1 Frankiaceae bacterium
GGGGTGCTGGTCCCGGTGCGCAGCACGGCGTTGCGGATGGTCCGTACGACGTCGATCGGCTGCTCGTCGCCGAACTGCCAGGCCCGGGTCGCGCCGGTCGGGTCACCGGCCGCGCCGGCGTCACGCATGTCGTGGTCGCCGCGCCCATGCGCTTCGAGCTTGGCGAACACCCGCCGCAGCGCCGTCTCACCGAGACGACGCAGACCGCGAGGGGTCAGCTCGAGATCTCCCTGCGAGCGTTGCAGATATCCCTGCCGCTGCAACTCGCGTTCGATGTTGCGCAGCGCCTCCATGTCATCGACCGCGTTGCGGCCGAGTGCCCGCTCCAGCAGCTCCGGGTCCACGTCGTCGAGCGACGCCCCGGGGTAGTCCTGCGAAAGGGCCGCCTCCAGCTCGTCGAGGTCGGCGACCTCCTCGAGTGCCGTCGTCGCGTCGCCGAGCCCGAGCGGGGTGCTGCCACGCATCTTTTCCCGCCCACTCCAGTCGAGCTCCGGGCGCCGCGCGCGCAATTGGTCCGACAGCCGGGACATCTCTCCGGCCAGACCGGAGTCCTGCATCGCCTGCATCATCAGCTCGGCGAGCTCGGCCTGCTGCTCCGGCGAGAGCGAGTTCATCAACCGCTGGGCCGCCGCCGCGCGGCGGGCAAGTGAGTCGACGAGCTCTTCGAGGTTCTGCGGGTTGTCCGGGAAAAAGTCGCCGTAGTCCTGCATGAACTGCTCGAACGCCTCGGTGGTGTCCTCGCCGCGGGCATCCGCCTCGAGCATCGCGTTGAGGGCCGACATCATCTCGCGGACCCGCTGCATGTCCTGCGGGTCGGCGCCGTCGAGCGCCTGCTTCATCCCGCGGAACTGGCTGTCGAGCACCTCGCGGCGGAGCAGGTCCTGGATCTCGTCGTAGGCCGCCCGCGCTTGCGGTGAACGCCACGGGTAGTCGGTCAGCTCGCGCACCGCCCGCGCGGTGTCACGCGGCAGCGCATCCAGCTCGGCCTCGGCGAGCCGGGCGCCGTCGGACGGATCGGGGAACAGCGTCCGGCGCTCGTCCGCCAGCGCTCGGTCGAGCAGCTCACGGACCTGCTCCAGCGTGCCGTCGAGCCGCCCGGATCGCCGGGCCTGCCGCTGCCGCTGGCGCACCTGCCGGAGCAGGTCGTCGAGACCGCGCCGTCCCTGCATGCCCCGGTGCAACAGCTCCTGTAGCGCCTCACCCGGCGACATGCCGTCGAGCACCGCGTCACCGAGCTCGTCCAGTGCCGCGCGCGCGTCATAGGGCGGCGCCAGCGGGTCGGGCCCGCCGCGCCACTCGCCGTAGCGGTTCCGACTCACCGCGAGCCGTAGATCACACGATCGTCGACGCTCTCCTTGGACAGCCGGCGCAGCAGGTAGAGCCCCTCCAACGCGAACTCGAGCCCGGCCGCCGCGAGCCCTGGAGTGTCGACGTCGTCGATGCCGAGCGCCGACAGGATCTTCGACAGCCCCTCGATGTTGCCCAGGCCGTCGAGCAGCTCGGCTGCCGGCACGAGCTCGCCGGTCTCGACGACGCTGCCGTCCTCGAACTTCTCGACGATGCCGGTCAGGTCGACGCCGCCGAGCCGCTGCCGGAACGTGTCCGCGACGGCCCGCCGGAGCAGGTGCTCGAGCACCTCGGCCTCGCGACCTTCCTCGCTCGCCTCGAACTCCACCTTGCCCTGCACGGCGGCGACGACGGCCGGCAGGTCGGCCACCCGGGCCACCGGCGGCTCCTCGCCGGTGAGCGCGGACCGGCGTACGGCGGATGCCGCGACCGTCTCGGCGCCGGCGATGGCGAAACGGGCCGAGACGCCGGAGCGCTGGTCCACGGCGGGCGACTCACGGACGTGCCGGGCGAACCGGGCGACCACCTCGATGAGGTGGTCGGGCAACGCCGCGGACACGGCGTCGGCGCCCCAGCTGACCAGCGCCTCCTGCCGGATCAGCCGCAGCTCATCGTCGAGGGTGAGCGGGTAGTGCGTCCGGACCTCGGCGCCGAACCGGTCCTTCAGCGGCGTGATGATGCGGCCGCGGTTGGTGTAGTCCTCGGGGTTGGCGGAAGCGATGAGCAGCACGTCGAGCGGCAGCCGCAGGGTGTAGCCGCGCACCTGCACGTCGCGTTCCTCCAGCACGTTGAGCAGCGCGACCTGGATGCGCTCCGCGAGGTCGGGCAGCTCGTTGACCGCGACGATGCCGCGGTTGGTGCGCGGCACCAACCCGTAGTGGACCGTCTCCGGGTCGCCCAGCATCCGGCCTTCGGCCACCTTGATCGGGTCGACGTCGCCGATGAGGTCGCCGACGGACACGTCGGGAGTGGCCAGCTTCTCGGCGTAACGCTCGTCGCGGGGCTTCCAGCTGACCGGAGTCGCGTCCCCCTGTTCGGAGACCAGCCGCCGGCAGCGCACGCACACCGGCGCATAGGGGTGGTCATTGATCTCGCATCCGGCGACGACCGGCGTCCACTCGTCGAGCAGCTGCACGATCGTGCGGATGAGCCGGGTCTTGCCCTGACCGCGCTCGCCGAGCAGCACGAGGTCATGTCCGGCGAGCAGCGCGCGTTCGACCTGGGGGAGGACGGTGTCGTCGAAGCCGACGATGCCGGGGAACCGGTCGCCACCCTCGCGCATCCGCGCGAGGAGGTTGTCGCGGAGCTCGGCCTTGACGGTCTTGTGCACGTGACCGGAGGCGCGGAGCTCGCCGAGGGACGCGGCGTTGGGGGCAGGCGTGGAGGTGCTGGCTGGAGCAGGGCCGGTCGTCATGTCCACACGCTACGTCGCGCCCGACGGGTGGCGAAATGCCGATGGGGCGCCGCGTGAACGCGACGCCCCATCAGGTTGCTCCGGGTCAGGTGTGGGTGATCTTGGTCGTGGCCGACAGCTTTCCGCCGGCTGGATCGGTCCCCTTGACCGTGATCGTGTGTTTGCCGGCCGCGAGCGCGAGACCCGCCGAGAAGGTGCCGTCCGCCTTGACCGGCACAGTCTTGGACTTGGTGCCACTGGCGACGGTCACCGTGGTCGGCAGCCCGTTGACGGCGTTCGTCACCTTGCCCTTCACCGTCGTCGTCGCGCTGCTCACCGTGGCCCCGTTGTGCGGTGCGGTGATGGCGAGGTGGGGGGTCAGGGCCCGCTGCGCGCCGTTGGCGAGCGCGTTGACCGCGTTGACGGTGAATCCGGTTTCGATCGCGAAGCCGAATCCTGCTGCGCCGTTCTTCGGCACGGCTCGGGAGTAGCGGAGCCCGAACGTGCTCGTGGTCGCCACGTAGAGAGTCGGTTTACCGGAGTAGGTCAGCCCGCCATCGGCCCGGTTCGGGTCGCCGTCGGTCGCATGCAGGTCACTCGTGGTCAGGATCGTGTGCGGTCCAACGGGCAGGTTTGTCTTGGTCGTGTTCGGGGTCGGCACCGTGAATGACGATGCGCCCGGCAACCGCATGCCCGCCTCGCCGGAGTTGGCGCCGGACAGGATGTTGAAGTACTCGACCGACAGCGAGTGCGCGGCGTGGTCGATGCTCACGAACCGGTCGTGCACCGTGAGCAGCGCCCCTTGCGCCGAGGTGACCACCGTCCGCTGCAGCGCCACTCCCGTTGCGAGCGGCGTGCAGCTGGCCGTTGCCGGGGGATAGGCGCCGGAGCACCACCGCAGCGGGTCGGTCTCCGCGATGCTCGTGTTGCCGTCGGCCAGTCGCTGGGCGGAGAACGTGATGTGCGGCACCGTGGTCTGGTCGGCCGCGTAGCCGGACAGAGTCAGCGGAAGGTAGGCGTTGTGCCCGTCGATGACGACTTCGCTCTTGGTCGATGATCCCGACGGCACGAGGTTGGCGGGGAACAGCGCGAGGTTCGCCACCTGGGCGACATTCTGGTTCTCGTACTTGGAGAAGTCATCGTTCGGAACAGCGAGCAAGATCCCGACGAAGTCCGGAGTGGTGACATAGTCGAGTGCCCGTTGGTGAGCCGTCAGGGACGCCAAGGACACGACGTTTGTCCCAGTGTTCGCTGTGGTCGTCCGCAAGCCCGTGTAGAACGTCGGGCCGGCAAAGGCACCGACATAGCCGGTGTTGTTGCCGCTCGCGTCGATCTGTGTGTAGCTGTCGGGCACTGCCCGCAGCGTGCATCCGGTGCTCGCGTTGGGTGTTGGCACGCCGGTCGCGCTGAACGTGCCGCTCGACACAGGCACCGGCGCGGAGTTCAGCGGCGCCGCCGACGTCACCTGATCGAGGTTGACGAAGCAGTAGAAGTTGACGTTGACCACGTCCATGGACGTGATCCCCGAGATGTTCATCGTCGGGTTCGGCGTCGTGACTGAGTTGAAGTACTGATAGATCGGTTGTCCCGGCCCCTTGGGCGACATGATCTTGGTCCACGTGCCGGTCGCAGCTGATGTCGGCACCGCGACGAGCACGGGTCCGGCGACCAACGTGGCGATCGCGGCCATCCGGATGAAGCGACGCATGAATCCCCCCGGTCAGACGTGATGTGCCCGGTTGCACGGCCAGGCACGGCGGACAGTAGTCCGGATCGGGAGCCTCGTCACCACCCCACGCGCGCAGCAACAAGGGCAGGATGGGCAGGTGGCACGCTTCGGAGACGGGTTCGCCGCGGACGCCGACCTCGTGCGCGCCGCCGAGTCGGCGGCGGCCGAGGCGCTGCGTCCGCTGGCCGGCCGCCGTCCCGACCTTGCGTGCATCTTCGTGTCCGGCAGCGACACCGACGCGGTCGCCGAAGCCGGCGCCCGGGCCGCGATGGCCGTCGGAGCACTGTCGACCATCGGGTGCAACGCCCCGGGAGTGATCGGCTCAGGTCGTGCCGCCGAGTCGATGAGCGCCGTCTCGGTGTGGTGCGCCGTGCTCCCCGACGTCCGCGCCCGGACCTTCCACCTCGAAGCGATGCCGGCGACCAGCGGGCTGGCAGTCGTCGGCATGCCGGAACGACTGCCGGACGACGTCGTCGGCGTGCTCCTCGCCGACCCCTGGTCCTTCCCCATCGACGGGTTCATCGAGCGGTCGAACGACGCACTCGACGGCCTGCCACTGGTCGGTGGGATCGCCGCCGGTGCCCGGGGGCGGGGATCGACCAGGTTGTTCCTCGACGGCAGCACGGTCGACAGAGGTGCGGTGGGGGTGCTGCTCGGCGGCCCCGTCGGTGCCCGCGCCTTCGTCAGCCAGGGCTGCCGGCCGATCGGGCCGGCGATGACCGTGACCGCGGCCGACGGCAACCTCATCATCGAGCTGGCCGGCACGCCGGCGATCACGAAGCTCGAAGAGATCCTGTCGACCCTCGACGCCCAGTCGCAGGCGCTGGCGACGACCGGTCTGCAGATCGGTGTCGCGATGGACGACTACGCCGAGGAGCACGTGCAGGGTGACTTCCTCATCCGGGGGATCGCCGGGTCGGAAGCGAGCAACGGCGGGCTGATCGTGGGCGAGGTCGTGGCGGTTGGCCGGACCGTGCAGTTCCAGTTGCGCGATGCGGCGGCCGCCGACGCCGACCTCCGCGACGCCTTGAAGCGCTTTCGTGAGTCGGCGGGACTCGACACGATCGAGGGCGCGTTGCTGTTCTCGTGCAACGGACGCGGCGCGCAGCTGTTCGCCCGCGCCGACCACGACGTGACGATGGTGCGCGAAGGCCTGGCGACGGACGGCGTCGCCGGCTTCTTCGCGGCCGGTGAGATCGGCCCGGTCGCCGGCCGCAACCACGTGCACGGGCTGACCGCAGCGGTGCTCGCCTTCGGTTCGGGCGCCGTCGCCGAGCGGGGCACCCGTCAGGCGGCGCGGCCGGCGGTCGACGGGTGAACGGTTGGGTGCTCGCCATCGACGTCGGCGGCACCAAGCTCGCCGCCGCCAGGGTGCGCGGCGACGGCTCGCTGGATCGACGGCGGCAGCGGCCGACGCGATCCGGCGTCACCGCCGACGAGCTGTGGGCTGACCTGCTCGCACTCGTCGACGACGTCACCGATGGCGACGCACCGCCGGCCGTAGGTGTCGGTTGCGGCGGGCCGATGCAATGGCCCGAGGGGTTGGTGTCGCCGCTCAACATCGCGGCGTGGCGCGGCTACCCGCTGCGCCAACGCCTCAAGGACCGGTTCGCAACCGCGGACGTGGTGGTCCACAACGACGCCGTTGCCATGGCCCTCGGCGAGCACCGCTTCGGCGCCGGTCGAGACTCAGCCGCCTTCCTGGGGGTCGTGGTGTCGACCGGCGTCGGCGGTGGCCTGGTGATCGACGGCCGGCTGGTCTCCGGGCGCACCGGCAACGCCGGCCACTTCGGTCATGTCGTGGTCGACGCCGCCGGTCCGCCCTGTCGCTGCGGCGGCAACGGTTGCGTGGAAGCGATCGCGCGCGGGCCGGCTCTCGTGACGTGGGCGCTCGAGCAGGGTTGGCAGCCGCGCGACGACGAGGACGTGGACGGCCGCGCGCTGGTCGCCGCCGCCCGGCGCGGTGACGACGTCGCGCTGGCATCGCTGACCCGAGGGGGTCATGCACTCGGTGTCGCACTCGCCTCTGTCGCGGCGGTCATGGATCTGGACACGGTCGCGATCGGTGGCGGCGTCGCCAACGCCGGCGAGCTGCTCCTTGGTCCGGTGCAGGCGGCCTACCACCGGCACGCGCGCTTGGACTTCACCCGCGGATGCCGGATCGTGCCGGCTGCTCTGGGCGATGACGCCGGGCTGGTCGGCGCCGCGGCACTTGTGCTCCCGTCGCCGCGCGGTGGGGCAGACTGACGAGGTGAGCGACGCCGACGGCGAGCCGCGGGTGGTGACGCGGGCGGACATCGAAGCAGCCCGCGCGGTGCTCGGCGACGTCGCCCGGCTGACCCCGGTCGAGGGGTCGCGGCCGCTGTCGGAACGGGTGGGTGGCCCGGTCGCGCTCAAGTGCGAGAACCTGCAGCGCACCGGCTCGTTCAAGATCCGCGGTGCCTATGTGCGGATCGCCCGGCTGAGCGACGCGGAGCGCGCTCGCGGGGTCGTTGCGGCGAGTGCCGGGAATCACGCCCAGGGCGTTGCGCTGGCCGCGACGCTGCTCGGTGCACACAGCACCGTCTTCATGCCGGAGGGCGCGCCGATCCCTAAGGTCGAGGCGACCAAGGCCTACGGCGCAACCGTGCGTTTCGCCGGCGGCACCGTCGATGACGCGCTCAAGGCGGCCGGGGACTTCGCGGTCGAGACCGGCGCGGTGGTCATCCCCCCGTTCGACCATCCGGACATCGTCGCGGGCCAGGGGACGGTCGGCCTCGAGCTGCTCGAGCAGTGCCCTGAGATGCGCACCGTCGTCGTCAGTGTCGGCGGCGGCGGCCTGATCAGCGGCATAGCCGCGGCCGTCAAGAGCACGCGCCCGGACGTGCGCATCATCGGCGTGCAGGCGGCTGCGGCGGCGGCCTACCCGCCATCGCTCGCCGCCGGCGAGCCCACGCCGTTGCCGAGCATGGCGACGATCGCCGACGGCATCGCGGTCGGCTGTCCCGGCCAACTCACCTATCGCATGGTGCGGGACCTCGTCGACGACGTTGTGACCGTCACCGAGGAGTCGTTGTCGCAAGCTCTGCTGTTGTGTCTGGAGCGGGCGAAGCTGGTCGTCGAGCCGGCCGGCGTGGCGGCGGTCGCGGCGTTGATGGACAACCCGACGGCGTTCGAGGCGCCCGTCGTCGCGGTGCTTTCCGGTGGCAACATCGACCCGGTGCTGTTGCTACGCGTGCTGCGTCATGGCATGGCCGCCGCCGGCCGTTATCTGTCGTGCCGCCTGCGGATCCCGGACCGGCCCGGTGAGCTCGCTCGGCTCCTGGGCGAGCTCGCTGCGTCAGGTGCGAACGTGCTCGACGTCGAGCACTTGCGCACGGGCCCCTATCTGCACCTCGACGAGGTCGAGGTCGCGCTGCAGCTCGAGACGCGTGGTCCGGAGCACTGCGACGCCGTGCTTTCACGGCTACAGGCGGCCGGTTATCCGCTGGCCATGTCGCGATGGACCGGTCAGGACGTGTAGGGCGCGACCTTGAGCAGCTCGACGGTGATGTCCTTACCGTTGGGTGCGGTGTAGGTGACGCTGTCGTCGGGCTTGCTGCCGGTCAGCGCGAGGCCTAGCGGAGACTGCGCCGAATAGACCGTCAGCTCCGTGACCGCGGCCTCTTCGCGTGAGCCGATCAGGAACGTCTCCTGCTCACCGTCGGCGAACCTCACCGTCACGACCATGCCCGGGCCGGCGACGCCTGCATCTGCCGCGGGCGGCTGACCGACCCGCGCATCACGCAACAGCTGGGTCAGCTGGCGGATCCGGGCCTCCATCTTGCCCTGCTCGTCCTTGGCTGCGTGGTAGCCGCCGTTCTCCTTCAGGTCGCCCTCCGCGCGGGCGGCCCCGATCCGCTGGGAGATCTCGGCCCGCGCGGGCCCGCTGAGGTGCTCGAGCTCGGCGGTCAGCCGGTCGTGAGCCTCCTGGGTCAGCCAGGTGACGCCTGCCTGGTCCCTGGCCGTGTCGGTCGCCTCGGTCATGCGAACGAGGTTACCCGCGGCGGGGGACGGCAGGCCCAACCGACAGAATCATCTCGTGGCAGAAGACAGGTTGCGGTTGCTCGCCGTGCACGCGCACCCCGACGACGAGGCGAGCAAGGGCTCGGCGACGATGGCCCGCTATTCCAGCGAGGGTGTCGAGGTCATGGTCGCGACCTGCACCGGCGGCGAACGCGGCTCGATCCTCAACCCGGCGATGGACCGTCCGGACGTCATCGCAAATCTCTCCGGGGTGCGTCACCGGGAGATGGAGCGCGCGATCGCCATCCTCGGCGCCCACCACTCGTGGCTCGGCTTCGTCGACTCGGGGCTGCCCGAGGGCGACC
>JAVEEH010000073.1 GCA_030840545.1 Frankiaceae bacterium
GGAAGCGGATCCTCCGTTTTCGGCGGTTCGGTGCGCGCTGAGGAAACGCGTGGTCGCGCCGTCGTACAGCCGGAACTCCACCATCGCCCCAGCGTCATCGGCCCACACGACCGAACCAGCGGAGCCGGACGCTTCTGTGGACAGCAAGCCGAGTGGTTCGCTCGCATGGTCACGGTTGTGGTTCGGTTGGGTGCTAGTTCGAACCACTCGCGCAGCACAGCGGTCACGGTTGTGGTTCGGTCACGACGCGATGGCCGCCGGCAGACCAGGCGACACGGGGCTGGATTTTCACGGACGAGCCACGGACGGATGATCTTGAACGCCGCCCGGCGGCAAGATCAAAAAGCCCTGACCTGCAACAACATGGTGGAGCTGCGGGGAGTCGAACCCCGGACCTCTTCGATGCGAACGAAGCGCGCTACCAACTGCGCTACAGCCCCTGGTGCTGGCGCCAAGGGTAGCCGATCACCGCGGCCGATCGGTCAGTCGTTGACGGCCCAACGACGCTCGAGGATCTGCTCGAGGTCGCTGTCGGGCTCGGCCTCGACGACGGCCTCCGCGCCGGGCGCTACCGGCGGCGGAGCCTCGTCGTAGGCCGGGCTGGTGTAGGCCGCGTCGGCCTCGTAGGCCGGCGCCGGTGGCTTCATCGTGTAGGTCGGCCGCGGCACGGGGACCGGCTCCCAGGTGATCGGCTCGCCGGCCTGGTCGAGTGCCTGCTCGCCGAGGTCGTCGGTGCCCGTCGCCTCCAGCACAACCTCCGCCGCGACCGGCTCGGTCGCCACCGCAGGCTCAACGGGACGGGAGCGCGCCGCCGCCGGCATGGCCGGCGCGGCCACGCGGTCGGGAGCGACCGTGACCCGGCGACTCTGGCGGGACACGGCCACGGCTCGCCGGGCCTGGGCCCGCAGATGGATGCAGAAGGCCGCCGGGATGACGTCGAAGACGAGCTGCAGCGGCCACGACACAACACCGACGATGGCCAACACGAACACGAGGAACGTCACAGCGAGCAGCCCGAGCAGCAGCCGGCGACGTCGTGCCACCAGCGATGATCGGCCGCGACCCGGGCGCGCCGGCGCAGTCCGTCGCGGTGACCGCTTGACCGACGCCGCGCCGCTGACGTGGACGGACACGCCGCCCTCACCACGACGTGGCATCACGACATAGCGACGACCGGGCGTCGCACTGGTACGACGCGACAGAGTCCGCATGGCAGTCGAGAATCTATCGACCGATCGCGATTCAGTCGCAGCATCGTGCCGCCGCAACCACATGGGCACGAGAACAACGGCCCACATGACGACGATCGCTGCGTAGATGACGGCGCTCACGCCTGGCTCCTCCGACGCACGACGTCCATTGCCGAGGAACGCTAGTCACGTCGCCGCACCTGGGCACGGACATCTGTCGGTGTGTCGGAAAGTCGTTGAGTGAAGTCACCGTTGTCGTTGCATGCGATGCCAGCGACTCAACAGCCCGGCCGGCACCTCGTCGGCCGTCAGTGCGAACGACAGGTGATCACGCCACTCCCCACCGATGTGCAGAAACGCACGACGCAGACCCTCTTCGCGAAAGCCGAGCTTCTCCACCACCCGGCGGCTCGCGACGTTCTCCGGTCGGATGTTGACCTCGACCCGGTGCAACCCGACCGACCAGAACGCATGATCGGTCGCGAGAGCGACCGCGGTCGGCATGATGCCGCGGCCGGCCACCCGGCGGTCGATCCAGTAACCGAGGTGCGCGCCCTGCAGCGAGCCGCGCGTCACTCCGCCGACGGTGAGCTGCCCGACGAACTCCCCCTGGTAGAAGATCGCGAACGGCAGGCAACGGCCGTGCCGCCCCTCGTGCCGCAACCGGCGCCACATCACGATGAACGTGGCCATCGAGGTCGGCACCCGCGCCGGCGCCCCCGGCGCCGACGCCTCCCACGGGAGCAACCAGTCGATGTTCTGCCGTCGCACCCGCACCCAGGCGGCGCCGTCGCGGGACCGCAGCCCGCGCAGCGTCACCGGTCCGTCGACGAGCTCGGCCGGCCAGCCCGGCGTGCTGTCCACCGTCAGTCCACCGGGGTCGTCACGTCAGTGGTCACCGCCGCGCAACTGGGTGATCGCGTGGCCGATGACCGGCGTGAGCACGCTGACGCCGTCGCGCACACCGCCGGTCGAGCCGGGCAGGTTGACCACGATCGTCGTGCCCACGACGCCCGCCACGGCGCGGGAAAGGATCGTCGTCGGGACCGACTCGCGGTTGAACTGCCGCAGCGCTTCCGCCAGCCCGGGAGCCTCACGGTCGAGAACGCGCCGGGTGGCCTCCGGGGTGACGTCTCTGGGGGCGAAGCCGGTGCCGCCGGTCGTGACCGCAAGATCGACGCCGGCGGCAACCGCGGTGCGCAGCGCCGCCTCGATGTCCGCGATCTCATCCGGTACGACGACGACCTCGGCCTCCGCGAAGCCGAGCTCGATCAGCAGCGAGGCCAGCAGCGGCCCGGACGTGTCGTGCCGCAACCCGCCGTGCGAGCGGTCCGACACCGTGATCACCCGCGCACGTGCGTCGGTGGGCAGGTCCTCGGCGCTCACGGCCGGCTCCAGTCGCCGGTGGCGCCGCCGGTCTTGCTCACCACACACACCTCCGTGATGACCGCGGCCGGGTCGACCGCCTTGACCATGTCGACCAGCGCGAGCCCGGCGACGACCACCGAGGTGAGCGCTTCCATCTCGACCCCGGTGCGGTCCGCCGTGCGCACAGTCGCCTCGATCGCCACCTCCGTGTCGGTGACCGCGAGGTCGACCGTCACGCCGTGGATCGCGATCGGGTGACACAGCGGCACCAGATCCGGCGTGCGCTTCGCCGCCATGATGCCGGCGATGCGCGCCACGGCCAGCGCGTCACCCTTCGGCAGCCCACCGTTGCGGAGCAGCTCGATGACGGCCGCACTGACCCGGACCTGACCGCGCGCGGTGGCGGTGCGCACGCTCACGTCCTTGCCGGAGACGTCGACCATCCGGGCCGCGCCAGTCGCGTCGAGATGCGTGAACTCGGTCATCCGCCGCCTCAGGCCTGGCGTCGTTCCAGCAGCATGACCGTAACCGTCGCTCCGGCCTCGAGCTCGGTCGTCTTCTCCGGTACGACGACCAGCGCGTTGGCGCCGGCCAGCGAGGCGATGAGATGCGAGCCGCTGCCACCGACCGGGGTGACGGTGTAGGTGCCGTGGTCGACCGCCAGGTGGGCCCGCGCGAACGACCGCTTGCCCGGCGGCGAGGACAACGGCTCCGACAGCCGCGCCCGCACGGTCGGGCGGTTGATCGGCTCGACGCCGAGCATTCGGCGCAGCGCCGGCCGCACGAAGACCTCGAAGGACACGTAGGCACTGACCGGGTTGCCCGGCAGGCCGAAGAACGGGGTGTGGTCGGGCCCGATGAGGCCGAAGGCCTGCGGCATGCCGGGTTGCATCGCGACCCGGTCGAAGCGCACCTCGCCGAGGCGGCCCAGCGCTTCCTTGACGACGTCGAACGCCCCGACGCTGACCCCGCCGCTGGTCACCACCGCATCCGCCCGGATCAGCTGGTCTTCGAGCGTGTCCAGCAGCTGACGCGGGTCGTCGGGCACGATGCCGACGCGAAAGGCGGTGCCACCCGCCTCGCGAGCCGCGGTGGTCAGCAGCGTGCTGTTGGCGTCCGGGATCTTGCCCGGGGTCAGCGGCGTGCCCGGGTCGACCAGCTCGCTGCCGGTGGAGAGCACGACCACCCGCGGCCGCGGCCGCGCTGCGACCCGGTCGCGGCCCACAGCGGCCAGGAGTCCGATCTGGGTGGCCCCGAGGTGCGTCCCCGCCGTCAGGACGACGGTGCCGCTCTGGACGTCCTCACCGACACCGCGGACGTAGACCCCCGGTTGGGCCGCGCGCCGGATCGTCACTTGGGCGATGCCACCGTCGGTCCACTCGAGCGGGACGATGGCGTCGGCTCCGGCCGGCATCGGGGCGCCGGTCATGATCCGCACGCACAACCCCGGCTGCACCGTGTAGGGCCCGGTGCTGCCGGCGGCGATGTCACCGACGACCGGCAGCGTCACCGGTGAGCTCTCCGACGCGGCGACGAGATCGGACGCGCGCACGGCGTAACCGTCCATGGCCGAGTTGTCGAACGGCGGCAACGGGAAGGTGGCGGTGACGTCCTCGGCGAGCACGCAGCCGTGGGCGTCCTGCAAGGTGAGGTCGAGCGGGCTCAGCGGTGACACGGCAGCGAGCACCGTGTTGAGGTGCTCCTCGACCGACGTCAACGCATCGGTGCCGGTGTCAGTGCCGGTCACGGCCGGATCGGCTCGTCGGGGTCGCCCAGCGGCAGCCGGGTCGCGGCGAAGTCGGCGAGCCAGGAGCGGAACTGCGGACCGAGGTCGGCGCGGTCGCTCGCGATCTGCACGATGGCGCGCAGATATTCGCCCTTGTCGCCGGTGTCGTAGCGACGGCCGCGGAACACGACCCCGTGCACCGGACCACCGGCGACCGCGGGGTCGGTGAGCCGCGCGATCGCATCGGTGATCTGGATCTCGCCGCCGCGTCCTGGGGCCGTCTCGGCGAGGGCATCGAAGATCTCCGGCGCGAGCACATAGCGACCGATCAGCGCGAGGTTGCTCGGCGCCTCGTCGACGGCCGGCTTCTCGACCAGGCCCGTGATCCGCACGACCCCGTCCGTCGCCGTCGTCTCGACGCTCGCACACCCGTAGAGGGAGATCTGCTCGCGCGGGACCTCCATCAGCGCCAGCACGCAGCCACCGTGCTCGGCCTGCACCTCGATCATTCGCGACAGCAGCTCGTCGCGTTCGTCGATGAGGTCGTCGCCGAGCAGCACGGCGAAGGGTTCGCGACCGACATGCCGCTCGGCGCAGGAGACCGCGTGGCCCAGGCCACGGGGGTCCTGCTGTCGCACGTAGTGCACCGTCGCCAGCCGGGTCGAGTCGCGGACGCGGTCGAGCAGCTCGCGCTTGCCGTCGTCGCCCTCGAGCTTGTCCTCCAGCTCGTAGGCACGGTCGAAGTGGTCTTCGAGGGAGGACTTGTTGCGGCCGATGACAACGAGCACGTCGTCGAGCCCGGCCCGGGCGGCCTCCTCCACGACGTACTGGATCGCCGGCTTGTCGACGACCGGCAGCATCTCTTTCGGCGTCGCCTTCGTCGCGGGCAGGAATCGTGTGCCCAGACCCGCGGCAGGAATGACTGCCTTGGTGACGCGCGCGCTCATGCGAGCAACCCTAACGAGATTCGTCCGCCGCGGGCTGCGTCGCCATGCGCCACTGGTCCCGGCCCCCTGCTTTCGCGGCATACAGCGCTTCGTCGGCCGACCGGACCAGGGTGATCGCCGACTCCCCGTCGGCGGGGAAGACGGCCGCGCCGATCGACACCGTGACCGCGAGCTCGAGGCCGGCTACGGCGAACGGTGCGCGCCGAATAGCCGAGCAGATCCGCTCGCTCGTGTGCCCGGCACCCTCCCGGTCGGTCTCGGGCAGCACCACGACGAACTCCTCGCCGCCGTACCTCGCGACCGTGTCGACCTCGCGGACCTCGCCGCGCACCCGCTCGGCCACCTCGACGAGCACCGCGTTGCCCACCTGGTGGCCGTGGACGTCGTTGACCTCCTTGAACAGGTCGAGGTCGAGCATCAGCAGGGCCAGCGGACGGTGGAAGCGGACGGCGCGTTCGATCTCCCGCGTGAGCGTCGACTGGAAGAACCGGTAGTTGCCGAGACCGGTGAGTGCGTCCGTCACCGACAGGCGCTGGGCCTCCTGGTGCAGCAGCACGTTGTCGAGGGCGACGGCGGCCTGGCCGGCGAAGGTGCGGATCGTCTCGAGGTCGCCCGCGTCGAACGGCCTGCCGTCGGTTCGGTCATACAGGTTGAGCACACCCAGCACCCCTCCGCTGGTGCGCATCGGCACGCTGATGAGCTCAGCCGCGGAGGGCTCGAGCGCGGACAACGTCAGACCCTCGTCGCCGGCCCGCCCGCGCACGGCCTCACCGGTCGCGGCGACCGTGCCGGTCACGCCCTCGCCGAGTTGGAGGCGGGACTGCGCGCCGCGCCGCTCGAGCCCGCGGCCCGCCCGCAGCAGCAGGTCGTCGCGGCCGGTCTGGGTGACGTACGCCGCCCCGGCCGCGGCTCGGACGCTCCCGATCGCCGTGTCCAGGATCACCGTGAGGATGCGACCGAGGTCGTGCGTGCTGGACAACGTGTCGCCGAGCCGGGCCAGGTTGCGGCGCAGCTCGTCCCGGTTGCGCTCCAGCTCACCGACGTAGGTGCGGAGCTCGTCGGTCATCTCGTTGAACGCACCGGCCAGCTGACCGACCTCGTCGCGGGACGTGGTCCCGATGCGGGTGTCCAGGTCACCCGCCGCCACCCGGGCGGCTGCCTCGGACAGCTCCGCGAGCGGCCTGGTGATCAGCCGGGCGAGGAGCCAGCCGATCAGCGCCGACAACAACAGCGCGGCCGCGAGCACGGCCACCAGCAGCGCCTCGAGTCCGCCGACGCTCGGCCTTCCGACGCTGACCACCATGACCGCCTGCCCGGGCCCCACCGTTGCCGCCGTGGCGAGCCGGTCACCGACGCGGTGGCTGCCGGTCCCGATCAGCCGCGGCGCCGCGGCGGCCAGCGCGCGAGCTCGGGCCGGCGTCTCGGTGGTCGCGATGACCCTGCGGCCGGCGAGGAGAGTGACGCCGGCGTTCGTGGCCGCCGCGATGCGCCGCGCGGTGCCGGCGTCGAGCGCCATTGCCACAGCCGCCTGCCCCACGACCCTCCCGCGCGCGGAGCGCACCGTCACCGAGTCCGCGATCGCCGCCACACTGCCCTGCGCCCGCAGCCCGCGGCTGCACGAGCCCAGCGCCGCCGCGGACGGGGGTGCGCCGGTGGGCAGACTGCCGCTGCGAGCGATCACAGCACCGGCGCGATCGGTCACGACGGCATAGCCGGCGAGTCCCCGGGCGACCACGTCGCGGGCGGCTGCCTGTGCCGCGGCCGATTGCGGCCGGGCCGCCGCCCCGGCCGCTGCCTCGCGCCCGAGCACTTCGGCCGCCAGCCGTGCGGTGACGCAGGTCTGCCGGACGAGCGCCGTCGCACCGGCCCGCGATGCCGCCAGCCGGTTGACCGCGGCAGCATTCAGGGAGTGCGGCACGCCCCGGCCGACGACGATCGCGGCGACGACCAGCGGGACGATCACGACGAGCAGGAAAGCCAGCGACAGCCGCAGCCGAAGGGTCACGCAGACACCTCCGCTCTCGCCCCCCGAGACCGCCCGATGCGATGCTCGCACGCCATGGAGGCCAAGCGGCTGCTCCGTTCGAGGCTGATGTCGGTCCGCGCGGCGCGTTCCGCGACGGATCGTGTTGCGGCGGGGCAGTTGATCGCCGCGCACGCTAGCGCGGCCTGGCCGGGGCTCGGCACGGTCGCGGCCTATGCCGCGGTGGACACCGAGCCGCCCACCCGGGCGCTGCTCGACGCGTTGCGGCGGGCCGGGGCGCAGGTGTTGTTGCCGATCGTGGTGAGGGACGAGCTGGACTGGGCCGGGTACGACGGCTGGGAACGCCTGGTGGTGTCGTCGTACGGCCTGCTGGAGCCCGCCGGCCCACGTCTCGGCCCGGCCGCACTGGCCGGCGCCGACCTGGTCGTCGTGCCGGCGCTCGCGGTCGACGTCGCCGGGCATCGCCTCGGCCGTGGGCGTGGCTTCTATGACCGGGCGCTGGCCGGGACCGGGACGACGACGGTCGCGGTCGTCTTCGACGACGAGCTGATCGACGAGGTGCCGGCCGAGGCGCACGACGTGCCGATGGCCGCGGTGCTGCGGCCCGGTGGTCTGCTCCGGCTCTAGTGCGGTGAGTGGTGCGGTTTGGGCGTCGGCTTCGGCGACTGGCTCGGGCTGGCCGACGGCTTGGGCGACGGGGTGTGGCTGGGGCTGCTGGGCTGCTGCCCCGTCGACCCGGAGCTGGAGCCGCCCGACCCCGGCGCGGCCGGCTCGGCGTCGTGTGGCATCGGCGGGTGCGCGAACTTCGCTGTCGCCGTCGGGGCGGCGTCACCGGCGACCCATTGCTTCCAGGACATGTTCCAGTCGGCCATGCCCGGGTCAGCGAGGTCCGGCGCGGCACCGGTGTTGTAGACGTCGACGATGTCGCCGCGCAGCGACCAGTTGTAGAACCACTGGGCGTTGGTGGTGCTCAGGTTGACGCAGCCGTGCGACACGTTGACCAGGCCCTGCTGGGCGACCGACCAGGGCGCGGCGTGCACGAACGCGCCGCCGTAGGAGATCCGGACGTCCCAGTAGACCTGCTCGTAGTAACCGTCCGGCGAGTTGCGGGGGATGCCGACCGTGGCCGAGTCCATCGTGACGACGGCCGACCGCTCGAACGTGATGTGCACACCACTCTTGGTGGGGTACTGGTCGCGGCCGGCGCTGATCGGGAAGGTGTTGATGAGCTTGCGGTTCTCGTAGACATACATCTCGTGCCGCGCGGCGTCGACCCGGCTGATGTGCGAGTCACCGATGCGGAAGTTGGTCTGGTGGTCACCCTGACCCCACACGCCCTTGCCGAGGTAGAGGCCGTCGAGGTGAGAGCTGACCGTGACCTGGCTGTGCGCCTTCCAGTACGTCGGCGGCCGCCAGTGCAGCTCGGTGGAGCTGATCCAGTGCCACGCACCGATCACGGACGGGGTGCTCGACACCGCAAGCCGCTGCTGCACCGCGGCACGCTGGGAGTCGGGGATCGACCGCGAGAGCTGCACGATGACCGGCGCGCCGACGCCGACGGTGGCATGGTCACCGGGACTCAGCAGGGCGGTCACGTGCTTGTGGGTGTCGGTCGCGCTGAACTTCAACGTCTTGGTGACGTCGGCCTGGCCACCGTGCAGCACCACCCGCGCCTTGTAGCGATCCAGCGGTACCAGCCGCATGGCACTGGTCCACCGGGTGCCGTCGCCGGAAAGGACGCCGTCGACGATCGTCCCGTTGCGACCCATGACCATGACCGAACGCAGCGACGCGTTCTCGGCTTGGAGGGTGAGCTTGCGGTTCCACGGCACGTGCCCGTGCCTGAGCCCGACGAGATGCACCGCGCCCACTCCGGACTGGGCCCCGGGATGGTTGCCCGCGGCCTGCGGGCTGCCGGTGCCCGAGCTGAGCTGCGTCGCTGCCAAGACCGCACCGCCGACACCGAGCGCTGCGACGGCCGCGACCGCGGCAACAGCGCCGCGGGAGAGCGGGCGGAACCAGCGCATACGAATCTCAGAAACCTCTCATCGGTGGTGCGATACCCATTGTGCAGCCTGTCGGGCTATCCGCGGCGCCTGACATCTCAGACGTCGCTCCCCACCGGATGGTTGTCACGCGGCGGGAAGAGGTCTCACAACCAGAACGCTCGGGTGAATTGTCCTCCCGGTGATGTCCGCCGGTGGTCTACTGGCACGGCGTCGCACGAGCCGCCGGCGATCAACCTTCGCGTCGATGCAACCAAGCACCGGCCTCGCGCGTCGTTGGAGTGCACCCGCGCTTGCGCGGCGACGTGACAAGAGGAGAGCGGACAAGCCAATGCACGTCCGGCGCACGACCATGGCAGCCATCGCGCTGACGGCCGCCAGCGCGTGCACGGCCGGCGTCGCCGTCGTGATCGCAGTCGGCCGCAGCGCGCAGGCAGTCATCACACGACCGGCGGCCGGACGCACCCCGTCGGCGACGCCCGCCGCTCCCGCAGACCTGAGCGTCAACGGATCGCTCGTCCCGTCCTTCGACAACAGCACCGTCGCCGCCGCCCTACGCGCGGCCGGCATCACCCTCGAGCCGGGTCGCTACCGGTCCGTCGTACGGCACCTGGCGCTCGGCAGCGACGGCCACCCGGCGCGGATCTTCGTCGACCAGCGCCCGGCCACACTCACCAGCCCGGTGCGGGCCGGCGACCGGATCGTCGTCAAGC
>JAVEEH010000078.1 GCA_030840545.1 Frankiaceae bacterium
AATCCATCACGTTGCTGGGCCACGATCTCGCCGCGGACCTGCTCGGCAAGGTCGGGTTCGCGGAGCTCGCCTTCTGGCTTGTCGCGATGCGGCGCCCGACCCGGGGCGAGCTGCGACTGTTCGAGACAGTGCTCGTCGCGCTGGCCGACCACGGCTTCACTCCGACCGTCATCGCCGCCCGGTTGACTCTCGCGAGCGCGCCCGAGGCCCTGCAGGGCGCGGTCGCTGCCGGCCTGCTCGGCGGCGGGTCACGGTTTCTCGGTGTCACCGAAGATGCCGGACGTTTCCTCGCCGACACGCTGTCGTCGTACGACGGGGAGCGGCCCGCCGACGAAGCCGGCTGGGACGCGCTGGCGTTGTCTGCGGTTAGCGCGCAGCACGCGGCCGGTCGGTTCGTGCCGGGGCTCGGGCACCCGGTGCACAAGCACGGTGACCCACGGACGCCGGTCATCATCCGGATCGCCACCGAAGAAGGCGTCCGCGGCCCGCACCTGTTGCTGTTCGAGGCGATCGGCCGCGTGCATCCCGAGGTGCTCGGGCGGACGTTGCCGCTCAACGGCGCGGGCGTGTGTGGCGCCGCGCTTGCCGACCTCGGCTTCCCCCCGGAGATCCTGCGCGGGTTCGCCCTCCTGGCCCGCACCGCGGGCCTGCTCGGCCATCTCGCCGAGGAGATGCGCCGTCCCGTCGGACTGCAGATCTATGCCGACATCGACCGGTCGCTGGCCTACGAGCCGCCCGGCTGAGCGCCGCACGGGCTCCGCAGGCCGGCATTTTCCGGCAATACCGAGCAAAGTCGCCCGCGTATGCTGAAGGCGCGAGCAGCCCCGGCCGTCACAGCCGGACAACGCCCTGATCCCTTTCGGAGCGCCGCACGGGCTCCGAGGAGGAACCATGACGACAGGACTCGTCCCCGCCGACGAAGCCGACCGCATCGCGGCTGTACGCCGTTACGACGTGCTGGACACCCCGCCCGACGGTGCATTCGAGCGCATCACGGCTCTCGCCGCGCGTCTGTTCGAGGTGCCGATCGCCATCGTCAGCATCGTCGACACCGACCGCATCTGGTTCAAGTCCCATCACGGCCTCGACGTCGAGCAGATCGACCGGGAGCCCGGCCTGTGCGCGTCGGCAATCCTGCACAACGAGCCGTGGCTGGTCACCGACGCCAAGGTAGACCCGCGCACCCTCGCCAACCCGCTCGTAGCCGGGGAGTTCGGGCTGCGCTTCTATGCCGGCGTACCGCTCACCACCACCGACGGCTACAACCTCGGCACGTTGTGCGTCATCGACCACGAGCCACGACAGACGACCGACGACGAGCTGGCGACGCTGAGTGACCTGGCTGCGCTCGTCATGGATGAGCTGGAGCTTCGACGGTCGGCGCGCAAGACCGTCGGTCTCGAAGCCGAGCTGCGGCGCAACGCCGAGGACGTCGCCAGCAGCTTGCAGGAGAGCCTGTTGCCGCCGGCGCTGCCCCGGCTGGCCGGCCTCGACATCGCCGCGCGCTATCACGTGGCCAACCGCGACCAGGTCGGTGGCGACTTCTACGACGTCGTCCCGAGCGGGCCGGGTTGTGCGGCCGTCGTCGGCGACGCCTGCGGCAAGGGGACGAAGGCTGCGTCGCTCACCGGCACCGCTCGTTGGGCGCTGCGCACGGTCATGCTCGATGAGTGGACGCCGGCGGCTGCTTTGTCGACGCTCAACCGCGTCCTGCTGCGAGCCCACGAGAACCCCGAGCGCTATGTCACCGTCGCGCTCGCCGACATCCGACCCGAAGCCGGCGTCGGCGCCGATGTGACGATAGGGATCGGCGGCCATCCGCACCCCCTCGTCCTACGACGAGACGGCACGGTGACCGCGCTGGGTGAGACCGGGCCGGTCGCCGGTTGGGTGCCTGACGCCCGCTTCGTCGACGTCGCGGATCGGCTCGAGGTCGGCGACTTGTTGGTGATGTTCACCGACGGGCTCATCGAGGCGGTCGCCGGGCACGGCGTGGTCGACGACACCGCGATCCGGGCGTTGCTCGCGCCGATGGCGGGTCGGCCGGCCGCCGAGGTTGCCGACGGCATCGATGCACGGCTCGGCGACGATGCACTCCTCGACGACGCGGCATTCCTCGTCATCCGATCGACATGACGGCAGCGGGTTTCACCGTCCAGTCCGAGCACGCCGGCGACAGCGTGCGGCTCAGCGTGTCCGGCGAGCTCGACCTGCTGACCGAACCGGTGCTTGTCGGTCGGGTTCGCGACGAGCTGTCGTCCGCGGACGTCAATGAGGTCGTCATCGACCTGCGCGCCGTCTCGTTCATCGACTCGTCCGGCTTGCGGGCGCTGCTCGTCTGTCGCGGTGACGTCCAGCGACATGCCTCGCGGCTTCGCCTCGCGGTGGGCACCGGTGCGGCCGCGCGCTTGTTCGAGGTGGCCGGTGTGACCGACTGGTTCAGCTATGAATAGCCGCTTCGTCAGCTGATCGGCGCCGTCGCTGCATCCTGGCCTGGTCCGGCCAGCGCACGTCCGTCGCCCACCCAAGCCGTTCGAAGAGCTCGATCACCCGGGCCGAGGAGTCGAGCTGCCAGCGGTCGACGCCGTGCCGCGCGCACGCCGGGTCGGCGTGATGGGAGTTGTGCCAGCTCTCACCCATCGACAACACCGCCAGCGGCCAGAAGTTGGCTGACCGGTCGCGGGTGCGGAACGGACGCCGGCCGATGACGTGACACACCGAGTTGATCGCGAACGTCACGTGGTGCAGCAGGAAGATGCGGACCAGCGAGGCCCACAGCAGAGCGCTCAGCGCGGCCGCCCACGAGCCGGTGATGGCGAGCGCCAGCGCCGGCGGCAGGAACAGCGACATCGCGACCCACAACGGGAACAAGCGATGGATGACGACGAGGTCGTCGTCGGCGAGCAAGTCGGGTGCGTAGCGGCCCTTGACGGCTTGCTCACGACGGAACAGCCAGCCGGTGTGCGCCCACCACAAGCCCTTGATCAACGCCGTCGGACCGTTGCCGAAACGCCACGGCGAATGCGGGTCGTCGGTGTCGTCCGAGTGCTGGTGGTGCTTGCGGTGGTCGGCCACCCAGCGGATCACGCCGCCCTGGATCGCCATCGATCCGGCGATGGCCAGGCCGATCTTCAGCGGTCGGGAGGCGCGGAACGCGCGATGGGTGAGCAGCCGGTGATAGCCGACGGTCACGCCATGCGCGGTGACGGTGTAGAACACCATCGACAGCGCCACGTCGAGCCAGCTGATGCCGTCGCCGTAGGCCGCGAGGACGATGCCGGCTATCAAGGCGATGAACGGCAGGATCACGAACGCGTAGAACGCCACGTGTTCCCAGGTCGACCGGTATTCGAATGCTGCCGGTGCTTCGACCGGCGGTGCTGTCATGACCACGAAAGACTCGCCTTTCCCAGCGCGCGGAGAGGGCAGCCGGTCCCGACCCTGGGAAGCAACCTAGCGGGTCGGGGATGAGAGCTTTCTGAACGCCGGGGTCAGCCGGCCTTGACGGCTTGCAGCGTGTAGGTGTGCGCGAGCCGGGCCGGCCGGTCGATCAGCCGCCACTCGTCGAGCTCGACGCGCACCATCTGGCCGGGCAGCGCTTCCCACGGCACGCTGTCGTGCTCTTCCAACATCGTGAGCTGCATGCCGACGCTCATCAACGCCGTCACGACCTCGCCCAGGCCGTGGTTCCACTCGTGGGTGACGGTGTGCTCGAACTCGACGTCGGTCTCGACATAGGTGCCGGCCTCGTCCCAGACCAGGGGCTCGGGTTGTTCGAAGTAGGGATATTCGACGGCCAGCAGCCTATCTTCGCGCGGGTCGGCGAGCGTCCACAACATCGGATGTCCCTCCCTCAGGAACACTCGGCCACCGGGGCGCAGCAGGTCGCTCACGACCTGCGCCCAGCGCCGGATGTCCGGCAGCCAGCACAACGCGCCGATGCCGGTGAAGACGAGGTCGAACGATGCTGCGCCGAGCAGGTCGACGGCGTCGTAGACCTCGGCTTCGACGAACTCGACCCGCGCGCCGGTCTGGCCGGCGAGGGCGCGTGCGGCGGTCAGCGCCGCCGGCGAGAAGTCCAACCCGGTCATGTGCGCACCGAGTCGGGCCAACGAGATCGTGTCGGTGCCGATGTGGCACTGCAGGTGGACGCCGCGCAGCCCTGCGACGTCACCCAACCGGGGCAGGTCGAAGCGCACCACGTGGCTGAGGAAGGTCGGGTCGTTGATGAACTGGTCGAACGCATAGCCGGGGGAGGCGGCGTGAGCGGGTGCGCGCTCGTCCCAGCTGGCGCGGTTGACCGTGCGGTAGTCGTCCATCCGGGCACGCTCCCACAGGGCGTCAGCAGTGCGCGCGAGGCTTTACGCTGCCTCCATGACTGCGGCACTGCTTGCTTTCACGGCGGCGTCCGTCCTCATCGTGCTGCTGCCCGGGCCGGACACGCTCGTGGTCGTCCGCGGCCTGCTCCGTGGCGGTCGCCGTGAGTCGATCCGCACGGCCATCGGGGTCCTGTCCGGGCTGTTCGTCTGGGTTGTCGCCGCGGCGTTCGGACTCTCTGCGGTGGTCCGCGCGAGCCATACCGGCTACACGCTGCTGCGTGCGGCCGGAGCCGTCTATCTCATCTGGCTCGGCGTCCGGTCGTTGCGTGCGCGGATGCTGCTCCGGGACGACGTTGTCGTGCCGAGGCCGCGGCGCCGGGCCCTGCTCGGGTCAGGTTTCGGCGCCGGGCTCGCCACCGATCTGCTCAACCCGAAGGTCGGTGTCTTTTTCGTTTCGTTCCTGCCCGGGTTCCTGCCCGCCGGCTATGGCATCGCGACAGCCTCGTTGCTGTTCGGCGCCATCTTCATCGTGGAGACGGCGATCTACTTCGTCGTGCTCATCGGCCTGGCCACGCGGGTGACCGCGTGGATGACCAACACGCGCATCCGTCGCCGGCTCGACCGCGTGACCGGTGTCGTGCTGATCGGCTTCGGCGTCCGGTTGGCGACCGAGACCTGATCGCTCAGGCGGCCGTCGGGCGGGCCGCGACCTTGTAGGGGCGACCCAGGTAGGCGCGGATGGCGCAGATCAACGCGACGACGACCGGGAACACGATCGCGGTGATGATCGTGAGCGGCCACACGGCGAACTGCTGCATCAGCACGGTGATGCCGATGCCGAGAAGCAGACCGGAGAGGAAGCCGGCGATCGGGTGTCCGTGCGCCCAGATCCGCCGGATCCCGGAGGGACGCATCGCCGCCGCGCCGACCGCGCTGGCGGCCACGTCCTTGCCGAGGAACGCTCCGCCGATCGCGATGAGGATGAGCATCAGGCAGCCAAACCCGGCCATGCCCTCGTAGCCGGGGTCGCCCATGACCATCGCTGTGGCTTCCGACTCGGCGTACTCGTCGTCCTCGTTGCGCGCGATCAGCGGTTCGTCGTACGACGCACTGTCGGCCTGGGCCCGGCTCGACAGCAACGCCCCGATGCCACCGACGACGGCCAGCGCGGTGGCACCGGCACCGACGGGCTTGCCGAGCGGGTTGCCGTCCTTGAGCTGGACGTAGCCGTCCCCGTCGCAGGACCAGCCCGGCGTGCCGGACGCGACGCCGGTCACGTGGTAGAGGCCGACGCCGTACTTGAGGTACTTGTCGACGTTCTGCGTGCCGCCCCAGCTCGGGCCGTGGCCGGGGTGGTCGGATGACGAGACACCGAAGACGCCGCCGATGATGGACACGTCGATATGCGTGTTGCTCGTGATCTGGTTCTTCGGCAAGCTGGCCACCGATGGCGGCACGGTGCCGGTCACCGACACACTCTCGCCCTTGTGCACGACGAGCGGGTGATCGCTGGTCAGCTGCGCCGGGTCGTGGCCGTTGATGCTTGCGGTGCAGCCGTTGGTGACGCCGACGGCCGAAGCAATTCCCGCAGTGGCCACGACAACGAGACCACTGAGCGCCAGGACCGAGAACAGCGTCGGGATCGTGTTCGGCCGCAGTCGCCGGCGGGTGTCGCGGCGCGCGGTGTCCGCTACTCCCGGGTTGGTGAGCGGGTTGCAGCGCAGCACCCGCCCGATGATCAGCACCAATGCCACCGGGAAGACGCGCGTGTGGAGCAACTCCTCGGCGTAGTGCGAGCAGCTGGGCTCGAAGCGGCAGGCACCGGTCTGCCCCAGCGCGGAGCGCCGATGCCGTTCGATGCGGCGCAGGAAGAGACTCGCGAGACGACGTGGCTGCTCGTGTTGCCGCATGGTCCACCCCCGGACCCGAGCCGTCACCCCCGCCGGCGACAGCTGGCGAGTCGGGACGTTACTCCGCTCTTGGACCCTACGGAGGCGAACAGGCCGACTGGGTGCTACATCCTGGATTGCAGCGTTGCGACACCTTCGCCGGAAAGCTCCGGCAGCGCTACCTTTCGCCCGGTCATCGCCAGCAGCAGGGCGAGCGCGGGACCGGCGACCTCCGGCCCGCTGCCCGTCGCCCAGTCAGTGTCAGTCGCGCGCAGGGTCAGACCCGCGATGCGCTTCTTTGCGCCGACGATGAGGTTGGACTTCTTGTAGAAGTCGAGGACGCGGGTGACGGACTCCATCGGATAGCTGTGGGCGACGCCCAGCGGCCGCCGGATGTCTTCACTGTGGATGATGGATTCTCCGAGCATCGCGTCGATCGGCCCCGGTGGATGTGTCGTCGCGGCCTGCACCCCGCGATACTCCGCGAGGGTGGCAGCGGGGCCGCCGGCGGTTTCCCGCGCGACCTCCTTCGCCGCCATCTTGTCGAAGTTGAAGCCCGACCCCGCGAACGCCGCGAAGAACTTCGGCGGGGTCAGCCTCGCGGTGGCGACGATGTGCCCGAGCATGTCGTGCACGGTCCAGCCCGAGCACAGCGACGGTGTCGCCCACTGGGCGTCGTCGAGTCGGCCGAGATCGTCGGCCAGTGCGGCTCGCTCTGCGTGGATGACGGGCCAAGGGCTTGCTGCTGACATGGCGGCTCCTTCGTCTCGCGCATCCTGGCATCGCTGCCGCGGGCTGCAAAGCGCGTCTCAGCCGGTCGGCGGCGGGGCGAGCTGGTAGGTGGGCGAGCCGCTTGGGCTCGCCGCGGGCGCCCACGTCGCGCTGCCCGGCGTCCAGCGCTGCCCTCGCACGGTCACGGCGACCACGCCGTAGGACATGGCGTGTCCGACGATCCACTCCGCCACCGTCCAGTCCTGGCGCAGGCTGCCGCCACTGCGCCGAAGCACACCCGGGCCCAGCTCACGCTCGGCGAGCGCGGCGAGGGCTGCGCCGTCGGACGTCGAGGGCTTGGCGAACTGGCACCCCATGCCTGCCGGCACCTCGCCGGTGAGCGCACGCGCCATCGCCCTGGCCTCCTCCTCCCACTGCGCGTACGCCGACCCGAACGCGCTGTGTTGAACGGCCTGCGCGGCCTCGGCGACCGGCATCGTCTGCCAACCGGGCACCTGGCGCAGGTGCTGGTAGAACGCGGCCGCGGCGAAGGCCGGGGTCAGCAGCTGGGCCCGTGGCCCCCAACCCTGGCTCGGCCGCTGCTGGAACAGACCCACCGAGTCCCGGTCGCCGAACGGGTAGTTGTGAAGCTTGGACTCCTGCAGCGCCGTCGCCAGCGCGATGGTCACGGCATGGTCGGCCAGCGCCATCCGCTTGGCCACGGCGGCGATCGTGGCTGCGTCGGCCGCCTGGTCGGGGGCGAGCACCAGCGCCGTGTCTCCCGAGCCGACGGAGCAGGAGGGCGGCGCCTTGGTCACCGTGCGGAACAGCGCGTGGATGCCCACCACGGCGCCCGTGGCCGCCACGGCGGCGGCCACGAGCACCATGATCCACCGACGGCGACGCATGCCTCCATTGTCCCGGTGCCCGGATGCAGCGCCCGGGTAAGGGACCGGTCACCTCAGGCATGGCGACCACCACCGCGGGGGTAGGCCCGAGGCGATGTCCACGACGACGACGATGATCGCGGGCCGCTACCGGCTGTCCGACCAGCTCGGCCGGGGCGGCATGGGCGTGGTCTGGCGCGCCTACGACGAGCTGTTGCAGCGCGAGGTGGCGGTCAAGGAGGTGCGCTTCCCGCCGGACGTGTCTGCCGGCGACCGGGACCGGTTGGCCGAACGGACGCTGCGGGAGGCGCGCGCCGTCGCGGCGATCGACACGTCCGCGGCCGTCCGCGTCTTCGACATCGTCGAGCAGGACGGACGTCCGTGGATCGTCATGGAGCTCGTCCGCGGCCGCACACTGACCGAGGTCTTGGGCGAGCGGTCGGTGCTGCCCTCACCCGAGGTCGCCCGGATCGGCCTGTGCCTGCTCGAGGCGCTCGAGGTGGCGCACCGCGCCGGTGTGCTGCACCGGGACGTGAAGCCGAGCAACGTCATCGTCGGTGACGACGGGCGCATCGCCCTCACCGACTTCGGCATCGCCACCGTCGACGGTGAGTCCGGCGACACGACCACCGGCGTCGTGGTCGGCTCACCGTCCTACCTGGCCCCTGAACGCGCGATGGGGCTGGAGCCGTCGGCCGCTTCCGACCTGTGGTCGCTGGGCGCGACGTTGTGGACCGCGGCCGAGGGCCGACCGCCGTTCACCGGGCCGACGGCCGTCGCGGTGCTGCACGCGATCACCACCAACGAGCCGCCGGAGTGCGGGCGCTGCACCGGCGCGCTCGCGGACGTCATCCGCGGCCTGATGGCTCCGGACCCGGCCGACCGGCCCGAGCCGGCCGAGGTGAAGACCGTGCTCGAGGAGGTCTGTCGCGAGTCGCGGTTGCAGGCGGCTCAGGAGACCCGCCCCGCCGACCCCTATCCCGCTGAGGGGCTGTCGGCGTCGTTCGACCGGACGACGTTGCTCGAGACGAGCGGCAACCCGGGGGACGGGCGCAGCTGGCCGCTGGCGGCGGCATTCGTCGCCGTTCTGCTGGTCAGTGCGGCCGTGCTGACCGCGGTGCTGCACGGCGGCTCCGGGCCCGCCAGCGGCCGGGCCGGCACGAAGTCTCCGCAGCACGCGTCCCGGACCAGCACGCTGCCGGCCGGCTGGCAGCGCTATGCGCCGCCCAGCGGTGGCTGGTCGATCGGTGTGCCCAAGGGCTGGCAGCCGGTGTCCGAGGGCGACGGTGTCCGGCTGGTGGACCCGGCCGGCGGCCGATACGTCCAGGTTTCGACCAGATACCCGGCCGGGGCATCGGCCATCGGGGCCTGGCGGGCCCAGGAGTCGGCCTTCGCCTCGGCGCATGCGGCGTACCAGCGGTTGGGGCTCGCCACGGTCACGGTGGCCGGCGCACGCGACGCCGCCGACTGGGAGTTCACCTATGAAGACGGCGGCGCCGCCCTGCATGCGGTGGACCATGCGGTCGTCGTGGGGCGATGGGGTTATGCGGTGTTCTTCCAGACCCACACCGACCAGTGGAGCGCCTCGCAGGACCTCAAGCGCGCCGTCGTCGCCAGCTTCCGGCCCGGGACCTGACGCACGCACGACTCGCGGGCGACCCGCGCGCGCATTCAGCGCTGTTCGGCCTTAACATCACGGCCATGCCGACGGCGCAGCTCCGACTCCCGCCGGAGCCGGAGAGTGTCGGCGTCGCCCGGCGCATGTTGCGCGACCACCTCACCAGTTGGGGGATCGACGGGCTCGAGTTCCCGGCGAGCCAGGCGCTCACCGAGCTCGCCACCAATGCGGTGATCCACGCGCGGACCGACTTCGTGGTCACGGCGCAGTGGTCCGACGACGTCCTGCGCGTCGGCGTGCACGACGACTCCCCGCGGCTCCCCGTGCAGCGTTCCTACGCAGTCGACGCCACCACTGGTCGTGGGCTGGCCCTGGTCGCACTGTTGTGCCGCTCATGGGGCGTCGAGCGAGACGGCACCGGCAAGCAGGTGTGGTTCGAGGTCACCACCGCTGCCGGTGCGGGCGCCGACGACGTCGACCTGGACCACCTGGACGCCGAGGCGCTGCTCGACGCATTCGCCGACGACGAGGACGACATCGCCACGTCGGACTCGAGCGGCCGGGCGCTGTTGGCGTGGGCTGCATGACCGAACCTGACCTGGTCGATATCCACGTCAAGCGCGTGCCGGTGCGGTTGTGGCACGAGGCGCAAGAACACAGCGACGAGCTGCTGCGGGAGTTCCTGCTGATCGCGACGGAACGTAAGCGCAGCAAGGTCGACCACGATGTGCCGGAGCGATTGACGGCACTGATCGACGAGCTGTCCAACCAGTACGGCGGCTTCTCCGAGGCCAACGAGCAGCTGCTCGCGGACGCCGCCGCAGCCGGACAGGAAGAGATCGACCTCGACTACGCGATGCCCGCTGACATCGTCGAGGGTGTCCGGCATCTCGGCCAGATGCTCGACGAGGCCGATGAATACTGCCGGCGCGGCGAGCACCTGCTCACGCTGGCCACGCCCGAGGCACAGGTGGCGTTCCGCCGGTGGTTCCTCGACGAGTTCGTGCGCCAGATCGCCGGCGAACCGCCGCTCCCGTGGCCGGACTACGTCAGCCGCTGACCGGCCCGGCGGAGTGACTGCTGCCGGCTGACGCATGAGCCGACGCATGGGGCGTCGGCTTCGGGTGGGCGTGGGTCGTGGCCTGGCTGCCGTTGCTCTTGACCGGCGTCCCCTGGTGACCCGGTGTGCCCGGTGTCCCCTGCGAATGTGCGTGACACTTGGCCTGCGACGCGGCGGTGCAGAGCGTCTGGCCCTTCGGGACGTCGGTCGGCGCCGGGCTGTGCGCCAGCCGGGAGATCGTCGACCCCTGGCCTTGGCCCGTGCCGGTCGGGTCAGCTGGCTTCGCGTGGTTGCCGTTGCCGGTTGTTGTCTGGCTCGGGCTGTGCGCGTGTGCTCCGTGGGTGGGCTGCACCGTCCCGGGGTGGATGCGGGGCGTCTGGCTGTGGTGGGAGTGGCCCGAGCCCACGAGCGGCAAGGTGCCGGTGGCGGCCGCGGCCACGCCGGTCACCATGACCGCTCCGCCACCGAGCGCGGCGGCCATGAGCTTGAGGTTGGCGGTCGGCCGCAGCAGCCTGAGCTTGCGCACGGGCGGGTGGACGGCCCGGAATGCGGCCAGCGCGGCACGTTCACCCGGCAGCGGCGCCTCGGCCGGCGCCGTCGCCGCCATGAGCAGGCCGCCGACCAGCGGGTCCAGGTCCAGGTGATCGGTCATGTCACCTGTCCAACCGTCCAGCGGATCCATGGCGTTACACCTGGTCCGCTCGGGAGCCGGCCCGCAGGATCGTCTCGAGGCGACGCAGACCGCGATGGGTGAGCACCCGCACAGCCCCCGGAGCCTTGCCGACCAGTGCCGCCGTCGAGGCGACGTCGAGGTCGGCGATGAACCGCAGCGCGATCACTTCGGCCTGGTCGGGAGGCAGCTGGGCGATCAGGTCAAGGGCGGACTCGGTGGTGACGATCTCGTCCACCGCCGCGGCGACGTCGTCCTCGGCCGGCCGGTCCGGGGGCTCGTAGGCCGAGACCCGCGGGCGCCGGCCCCGAGCCCGGCAGTCGTCCAGCCAGCGGTGCCGCGCGATGCTCAGGATCCAGGCACGGAAGGCGCCCGGCTCGGCGCCGGAGAAGGTGTCGAGGCCGCGCACGACCTGAAGCCAGGTCTCCGCGGCCAGGTCCTCCGCCCGGTCGCGACTCACGACGGACAGATAGCGCAGCACGGCCGGCTGGCCGAGCCGAAACAGCACCGTGAACGCCGCGTCGTCGCCACGGTGCGCGGCGGCGAGTGTCTCCGCGAAGGTCGGCGTCGTCATCCCGACCATTGTCGACCTGCCGACCCGCCTGCTGCAGCGCTTCGGTCATTGTTTCGCCGACTCGGTGGCATGGGCCAGACTCCCGTCGTGGCCAGACTGCTGGTGGTGCACCACACACCCTCACCCGCGACCCAAGAGCTGCTCGAGGCGGCCCTGTCCGGAGCCCGCGACCCCGACGCCAACGACGGGACGGTGGAGGTCGTCGTACGTCCCGCTCTGACCGCGTCCGTCGTCGACGCGCTCGAGGCGGATGGCTACCTGCTCGCGACGCCCGCCAACATCGGCTACATCTCCGGTGCCCTCAAGCACTTCTTCGACACCATCTACTACCCGTGCCTGGAAGCGACCCGCCGACGTCCCTACGCGGCGTGGGTGCACGGCAACCTCGACCAGTCCGGTGCGCTGCGGGCCATGGAGAGCATCACGACCGGGCTGCAGTGGCAGCCGGTCGCCCCGGTCCTGACCGTGACCGGCGCGCCGACGAAGGGCGACCTCGCGGCAGTCCGTGACCTGGCGGCCACGCTCGCCGCGACGCTCGGTTCGGCCTGACCCCGCCGCCCGGGCATCCGGACCGGCTCAGACGAGGCGGATCGACGGCATCGTGAGAGGCCCCGCGGCCGGCAGCCCGAGCGTCGCCGCAAGGTCGGCGAACGAGCCCCACCCCGAGGTCCAGACCGAGACGGCGACCGACGTCGAGGCCGCTGCGCGTGGGTCGTCGGTCGAGCGCGGCGGCTTCAGCCGTGCGATCGGCGGCACCGAGACCGCCGGCCGAACGGGCGCGTCATCCGGCAGCCCGGCCCGCTGCCGAGCGAGCCCGACCGCATGACGCAACCCGCCGAGCTCGTCGACGAGTCCGTTGCCCTGCGCGTCCGCGCCCGTCCACACCCGACCACGGGCGACCTGGTGCACAGCCTCCGGCGTCATCCCACGCCCGTGCGCGACCTTGCCGGTGAAGTCGACGTAGACCCGGTCCAGCCACGCGTCCATGCGCTCCTGCTCGCCGCCGTCGAACGGCCGGTGCGTCGAGTACATCCGGGCGTGCTCGCCCCGCTGCACGCTGCCATAGCTGAGGCCGACCCGGTCGGTCAGACCAGTGGTCACGAACTTGCCGCCCAGCACCCCGATCGAACCGGTGAGCGTGCCCGGCTCGGCGACGATGACATCCGCCTGACATGCCACGTAATAGCCGCCGGAGCCGGCGAGGGCGCCCATCGAGACGATGACCGGCTTGCCCGCCGCACGGGCGCACTCAACCTCGCGACAGATCGAGTCGGAGGCAACCGCGGACCCGCCGGGGGAGTCGACGCGGAAGACGATGGCGCGGACCTTGTCGCTGCGCACCGCCGCGCGGATTGCGGCGGTGACGGTGTCACTGCCCATGACCGGTCCCTGCAGGGGGGTACGACGGGAACGACCGGTGACGATGCCGCCGAAGCCTTCGACGAGTGCGACGCCGGGCTCGTTCTTGCTCCGCACCTGCTTGACCACGCGAGCGATCGGTGTCGTCGCCGGGGCCCAACGGTCCGCGAACAGCAGCTGCACGCTGCCGTCACCGTGCGTCCCGCCGGCGGTGCGTCGCACCGCGGTGTAGACCTCGTCGCGATAGCCGATCCGGTCGACGAGCCCCAGCTCCCTGGCCTCCTCGGCGAACAGCGGCGCTCGGTCGGCGGCGGCTTGGATGTCGTCGGTCGTGCGGCTGCGTGACTTCGCGACCGCTTCCACGACCTGCTCCCAGGCCGACTCGGTCAACCGGTCGGCGGCTTCGCGATGGGCTTCGCTGAACTCCTTCTGCACGAGCCGGTCGGCCGCGCTCTTGTATTCGTAACGCTGACCCATGAGCGGTTCGACACCGAGCTTGTCGAACACGCCGCGCAGGAACGTCACCTCGGCGGCGACGCCGAGCAGGTTGAGCTCACCGGTGGGTTGCAGCCACACCTCGCCGAACCCCGACGCGAGGAAGTAGGGCACCGTCGCATTGCCGGACTCGCCGAACGTGTCCGCCCACGCGACCGTCGGTTTGCCGCTCGCGGCGAACACCGCCACCGCATCGCGCAGCTCCTGCGCGCGCGCAAGCGGCATCGACGTGTCGCCGACCTTCGCGATGAGCCCGACCACGCGCGGGTCGTCGCCTGCCTCATGCAGCGCGCGGAGCACCGGCCGCAGCCGAGGCTTGCCCCGGCTGCGGAGCTTGGCGAGCGGGTCGTCCGGCTCGTGCTCGATGAGTGGATGGGTGAGATCCAGCTCGAGCAGCAGTGGTGGCTTCTTGCGGTTCAGGGGCAACGACGGCATGTCGCCACCCTAGGTTCTCCGGTCAGGCGCGGCGCCGTGCGGCATAGCTCACGAGCCGGTCGACGGCCTCGTCGAGCACGTCATCGCGTTTGCAGAAGGCGAAGCGCACATACGGGCGGCCCACGTCGGCGTTGTCGCAGAACCCGCTCACCGGGATGCCGACGACGCCCGCCTCGTGCGGCAGCGACCGGGCGAACGCCTCACCGTCGTCGATGCCGAGCGGGCGGACGTCACCGATGACGAAGTAGGTGGCCTGCGGGATGTGCACGGTCAGCCCCACGGTCGCGAGCCCGTCCGCAAGCCGGTCGCGACGCAGCTGCAAGGACGATCGCAGCGCCTCGACCCACTCCATCTCGCGGAGCAGACCGTGCGCGACAGCGAGCTGCATGGCGCCGCTGTGGGTGAACGTCAGGAACTGTTTGACGGTCATCACCGCGCGCACCAGCGGGGCGGGAGCGCAGATCCAGCCGATCTTCCAGCCGGTGACGCTGAAGCTCTTGCCGGCACTCGACACCGACACGGTGCGTTCGCGCATGCCGGGCAGGGTGGCGATCGGCACGTGCCGGGTGTCATCGAAGGTGAGGTGCTCATAGACCTCGTCGGTGACGACGACGAGGTCGCGGTCGAGCGCGACGTCGGCCACGTGCTGCAGCTCCTCGACGGAGAGCGCGGTCCCGGTCGGGTTGTGCGGTGAGTTGAGCAGGATCAGCCGGGTTCGGTCGGTGACGGCGGCGCGCAGCTCATCGGGATCGAACGTGAACCTGCCGCCGACCTGCTCGGCGGCCGAGTGCACCGGGCGCAGCGAGACCGGTCGGCGAACAGCCCCGGCCAGCGCGATCGCGGCGGCGTAGGAGTCGTAGTAGGGCTCGAGGACGACGACCTCGTCGCCGATCTCGCACAGGGCGAGGATCGTCGCGCTGATGGCCTCGGTCGCGCCGACCGTGACGAGGATCTCGCCGTCAGGGTCGTAGGTGAGGCCATAGCGGGCCTTGCGATGCGCGGCGACAGCCTGCCGCAACGGTGGGAGCCCGGGGCCGGGTGGGTACTGGTTGAGCCCGCCGCGGATCGCTTCCACCGCCTGCTCCAACATCGCGTTGGGACCGTCGGTGTCCGGGAACCCCTGGCCCAGGTTGACCGCACCGGTCTGCTGCGCGAGTGCTGTCATCTCCGCGAAGATCGTCGTACCGAACCCGCGCATCCGCTCGACCAGCGGCTCGGACAACGTGTGGCCCATCGACGATCGCCGTCAGCCTCGGCGCGGCTGACTGAGCAGCAACCGGGTCACCCGGTCGAACGCGCGGGTCGGCAGGATCGAGACGCCGGCCTGGAGCCTGGCGTCGACGCCGACGAGGTAGCGACCCTTCGGTCGCTTCGCCGTCAGGGCATGTTCGATGACCTGCGCGCACTTGTCCGCCGGGATCGCGTGCTTCTCGGCCATCGCCACAGTCTTGCGGGCGCCGGCGATCTGACGGGCATACCGCTGTTGCTGCTCGGGTGTGAGCTTGTCGAGCTGGTCGTCGGCGGCCGCGTTGCCCTTGCCCCACAGCGGAGTGGCGATCGCACCGGGCTCGATGAGAGCCACATGCACGCCGTGCGGGGCGAGCTCGAGCCGCAGCGCGTCGCTCCACGCCCGCATGGCGAACTTCGAGGCGCTGTAGGGCGCGATGAACGGCGCCGAGAAGCGACCCCCGATGGAACCGACGTTGACGACGCGCCCGTGGTTGGCGAGAAGCTGCGGCAGCAGTGCCCTGGTGATCGCGAGGTGACCGAAGAAGTTGACCTCGAACTGCGCGCGCCAGTCGTCGAGCTCGATCGCCTCGCACGGACCGCTGACGGTGAAGCCGGCGTTGTTGACCACAGCCACGAGCCGACCACCCGCGCGCTCGAGCACCTGCTCGCACGCCGGGCCGATCGACGCCGCGTCGGCGAGGTCGATCGTGACCGCTTCCTTGATCGGCTCCGGCAGGGTGTCCGGGCGCCGCAGGCCTGGGATGACCGTCCAGCCGGCGCCGGCCAGACGCTCGGCGGTCGCCCGACCGATGCCGGTGCTTGCGCCTGTGACGAAGACCGCTCCACGCTCCATGGGCGGATCGTAGTTGGCTCTGCGCTTTGATGGTGGGCATGCGGGTCGCGGTCGTCCAGTTCAGCGCCGGCGAGGACAAGTCGGCCAACCTTGCCCGGCTGGTGGGCCTGGTCGGTGAGGCCGCGGCGGCGGGGGCGACCCTCGTCGTGGCGCCGGAGGCGGCGATGCACGGCTTCGGCACTGGGGAGACGCCGCTGGCACCGATCGCCGAACCGCTCGACGGACCGTTCGTCGCGGGGGTGCAGAAGGCCGCCCGCCGGCATGGAGTCACCATCGTCGCGGGCATGTTCGAGCCGGTCGAGGGGGACACCTCCCGCGCCTACAACACCGTCGTCGCGGTGACGCCGGACGGTGAGCTGGCCGGCCGCTATCGCAAGCAGCACCTCTTCGACGCGCTCGGCTGGGTCGAGTCCAAACGGTTGGAGCCGGGAGCGGCTGCTGACCGGCTGGTGTTCGACTGCGGCGAGTTCACGGTCGGCGTGATGACGTGTTACGACGTGCGATTCCCTGAGCTCGCGCGGGCGCTGGCCGACGACGGCGCCGACCTGCTGGTGCTCCCGTCGGCGTGGGTGGCGGGACCGTTGAAGGAGGACCAGTGGGCGACGCTGGTCCGGGCGCGGGCGATCGAGAACGTGCTCTACGTCGCCGCGGCTGACCAGGGGCCGCCGGTCTATGCGGGCCGGGCCATGGTGGTCGACCCGTTCGGCGTGGTGGTCGCGTCGATGGCCGAGCGCGAGGGGGTGGCGGTCGCCGACATCGACCCGGAGCGACTCGCCGCCTGTCGGGAGCGGATGCCTTCGCTCGAGCATCGCCGCTGGGACGTCCGACCGCGGAGCTGACCGTTCAGCGTTCGCGCCACCACACCTGGGCGTTGACGGCGGCGGCGTAGGTCACCCAGCCCAGGTAGGGCAGCAGCAGCCCGGCCGCGAGCCGGTGCTTGCGGGCGAACTCGCGGACGGTCACGGCGACCGCCAGCCAGAGCAGGCACATGTCGGCCAGCGCGAAAGCCGGGCGGCGGAAGCGGAAGAACAGCAGCAACCAGGCCACGCTGAGGCCGAGCTGGGCCGTGAAGGCTGTGAACGCCGGCACGTCGTACTCGCCGTTCCTGGCATCGCCGCGGACGACGAGCCAGGCCGCGGCCGCCTGGCTGCCGTAGGCGGCGGCCCAGCGGGGGGCATGCGCCAGCCCGGCCGGGCCTGCTGCGCGTGTGGACATGCGCCGAAGTCTGGCATCCGGTGCCCCGGCGCGCGACGACTCGGCGCGACTCGGCAGAATGCCGTTCGGAGCAACCACTTCTCCGAAGTCCGACTCTCGAGAATGCAGGAGCACAGCGTGGCGGAAATCTCCTTCGACGGCCGGGTCGCGATCGTGACCGGCGCCGGCGGCGGCCTCGGTCGCACCTATGCCCTCGACCTCGCCCGGCGGGGCGCCAAGGTCGTCGTCAACGACCTCGGCGGCTCGGTCGACGGCCAGGGCGGCGACGACGCGGCTGCGCAGAAGGTCGTCGACGAGATCAAGTCGGCCGGCGGCGAGGCCGTGGCCAACTACGACTCGGTGTCGACACCCGAGGGCGGCGAGAACATCGTCAAGACCGCGGTCGACGCATTCGGCAAGGTCGACGTCGTCATCAACAACGCGGGCATCCTGCGCGACAAGTCGTTCGCCAAGATGACGCTCGACGACATCCACGCCGTCCTCGACGTGCACCTCAAGGGCGCGTTCTACGTGTCGCAGCCGGCCTTCAAGGTCATGAAGGAGAACAACTACGGCCGGTTCGTGCACACGTCGTCGAACTCCGGCATCTTCGGCAACTTCGGCCAAGCCAACTATGGCGCGGCCAAGATGGGTCTCGTCGGCCTGTCCAACGTGCTTGCCATCGAAGGCGCGAAGGCCAACATCCTCTCCAACTGCATCGCACCCGTCGCGCGCACGCGGATGACGGAGGAGCTCCTCGGCGACTTCGCCAAGGTGCTCGACCCCGAGGGTGTCACGCCGATGGTCGTGTTCTTGGCGTCGGAGCAGTGCACGCTGACGCACGAGACGTTCTCGGCAGCGGGTGGGCGTTACGCGCGCATCTTCGTCGGGCTGTGCAAGGGCTGGTACGCCGGCAAGGACAAGCTCCCGACCGCCGAGGACGTGCTCGACCACCTCGACGAGATCGAGAGCCAAGAGGGCTACATCGTCCCGACGCAGTCCGGCGACGAGCTCGGCCAGCTCCTCCAGACCCTGACGGGCTGACGTCAATCGCGGGATGCGGCCCCTAGAAGGGCCCTATCCCGCGATTGCCGGCTCAGGTGAGCAGGGCGCGGACTGTGTCGATCGTGTCGGTGTCGGCGACGTGCTTGTCGTCGCGGTAGCGCAGCACCCGTGCGAATCGAAGCGCAACTCCGCCCGGATAGCGGGGCGACGTCTGGACGCCGTCGATCGCGATTTCGACGACGAGCGACGGTTCGACGAACACCTGCCAGTCGTTGCGTGACGTCTCGAGCGAGAGCAGCTTCTCGGTCTGCCAGCGCAGCAGCTCATCGGTCAGCCCCTTGAAGGTCTTGCCGAGCATCACGAACTGACCGGAATTGGGGTCGCGAGCGCCGAGGTGGAGGTTCGACAGCCAGCCGCGCCGCCGACCGTGACCCCACTCGGCGCCGAGCACCACAAGGTCGAGGGTGTGCACCGGCTTGACCTTCAACCAGGCGGCGCCGCGCCGCCCGGCTTCATAGGGCGCGGTCAACGACTTCGCGACGACGCCTTCGTGGCCGCGCGCGAGAGTGTCGGCGAAGAATGCCTCAGCGTCCGGGACCGATCCGGTGACGAGCCGCGGCGCCCGCAGCGCAGCCGGTAACACGCCGGCCAACGCCTCGTGCCTTGCGCTGGCCGGCGCATCGAGGACGTCCTGACCGTCGACGTGCAGCGCGTCGAACACGAACCACGACAGCGGCACCGGCTCGCGTGGCGCCCGGGTGGCGGCGCGCGCCCCGGTCTGCTGGAACGGGCGCGGCCGGCCGTCCGGCCGTAGGGCGATGGCCTCGCCGTCGAGCACCAAGGATGATCCCGGCAACGCCCGGGCGTGATCGACGATTTCCGGCATTCGCGCGGTGATGTCGTCGAGCGAACGGGAGAAGATGGCGACGTCCGCGCCGTCGCGGTGCACCTGCACGCGGATGCCGTCGAGCTTCCACTCGACCGCGCACTCGCCCAACCGACCCATCGCGTCCCCGACCGACGGCGCGGTCGATGCCAGCATCGGCTGCAACGGCCGACCGACTTGGAGGCCGAACCCGGCAAGGCCCGCCGCCCCCGAGGACAGCGCGGACGCGGCCACCGGCGCGATCGCGCCAGCCAACATCACAGCTCGGCGGACGGCAGCCAGCGGCGCGTCCGCGGCGCGGGCGACGGCGTCGGTCATCACTCCGTCGAGCGCGCCCTGCCGGAGGTCGCCGGAGACAAGGCCGCGCAAGAAGTCCTGCTCGTCCGCTGTCGCCCGCCCGAAAAGATCGTGCACCAGTCGCCGACGTTCGCTCGCCGACCCCGCCCCGCTCAACTGCGCGACGGTCTCGAACGTCGCGTCCACCGTCGCGATCGAGAGCGACGGTGTCTCCGCGGATGCCGGGGTGTCTCGCAGTGTTGCCCACCCGACACCGGTCCGGCGTTGCCGGAGCTCACCGGACAGCCAGGGCACGACGATCGCGGCCTGGTCGGACCCAGCGCGGCGCAAGAGGGCAGCGATGATCTCGACCTTGCCCGACCGGGCCGGTGTCGCGGTCACGTCGCGCGAGGCGGCGACCACATCAGCGAGGAGCACGTCGCGATTGTGCCCCGCCGTACCGACAAGCAGCGCGCCGTCGCAGCCGGGCAACGCGGATGACGTGCGACGATCGCGCCCGTGGCAGACGGTTCGGGTCGTTATCGTGACGCGTTGCGGCACCGTGACTTCCGGCTCCTCACGGGTGCTTTTCTCATCGACCAGGTCGGCAGCTGGGCCTACAACGTCGTCCTCATCGTGTGGGTCTTCGACCGCACCCACTCACCGACGTGGATCGCGGCGACGACAGCTGCCGGTTGGGTGCCGCGTCTGGTCTTCTCGGTCTACGCCGGCGTGCTCGCCGACCGTTACGAGCGCACCCGGGTCATGCTCGGATCAGCACTGGCGTCATTCGTGGCCATGGTGGGGGTTGCGCTCGTTGTTGCGGGCAACGGTCCGATCGCTCTCGCTCTGGCACTGGGGGCTGTCGCGGCGTCGTTCGCGACGGGCTACCGTCCAGCCGCCGGCGCGCTGGTGCCCGAGGTCGTCGGTGAAGGTGATCTGATCGCGGCGAACGCCATCTTCGGGGCGTTGGAGAGCCTCGTCGTCGTCCTCGGCCCCGGCATCGGTGGCTTGTTGATCCTGGCCGGATCGCCGGCGGCCGGGATCACCCTCAATGCGCTGAGCTTCCTCGCGGCGGCGTTGGTCGTCGTCCGGCTTCGGGTGCGCAGTCGCGGCACAGCAGGTGCCCAGGGGGAGTCGGTGCTGGTCCAGCTCGGTGCCGGCTTCGGGGCGCTGCTTCGCGAGCGGGTTGCGCTGGTGCTCGTCGTCTACTGCTGCCTCGACTCGGCCGTCTATGCCGCCAGCACCGTCATCTACGTTCCGCTGAGCGAACGCCTGGGCACCGGATCCGGTGGCTACAGCTACCTGATCGCCGGTTCCTCCCTCGGCGGCGTTCTGGTCGCTGGTCTCGCCAACCGCTTCAGCGCGTCTTCGCGTCTCGCGCCGGTGATTCTCGTCGGGATGTTCATGCTCGCTCTGCCCTTCTCGGTGACCGCGTTCGTGCATTCACCGTCCGTCGCGTTCGCCCTGCAGATGGTCAGCGGCGGCGGAATGATCATCGTCGACGTGCTCGCCGTCACGGCGCTGCAACGCGATCTCCCGCGCGAGGTGCTGAGCCGGGTCTTCGGCATCTTCGAGTCGGCCGTCCCTGCCGCACTGCTCCTGTCGAGCTTCATCACCGCTGTCATCCTGCGCAACATCGGGTTGACGAAGACGATGCTGACTATCGGGTTCGGCTTCTCGGCAGCGGCGGTGCTCGGTCTGGCGCCGATCCTGCGCGCTGACCGCCGGTCGGTCGCTCTGGTGCGGGCGCTGGCGCCGCGGATCGCGCTGTTGGAGACGTTGGACCTGTTCACCGGCGCCTCCCGAGCGACGCTCGAGCGGCTCGCCCGATGCGCGACGGAAGTCGCCCAGTCGGCGGGCGAGGTCATCATCGAGGAGGGTGCCGAGGCAGACGCGCTCTGGATCCTGACCGACGGTGCGGTGTCTGTCAGTGCGCTCGGTGAGGGGGCGCGGGTGCGACGGCTACGGACGATGAGTGCGCCGAGCTTCTTTGGCGAGATCGGCCTGCTTCGCGGACTCCCGCGCACGGCGACCGTGCGCGCGATCGAGCCATGCAGGCTGTTGCGGATCGAGGCCGACGACTTCTTCGCTGCTCTGCAGGGCGCGGCGGTCAGCGGCTCGCTGCTCGCACAGTCGGCGGCGCGACTGGCCCGCAGTCACCCGCGACTGTCGGCTGCGGCCCCCGTATCGCTCCCACGGCCACAAGACTGATCTGATGCGCGTTCGACGCCGGTAGAGATATCCCGTTCGGCTGCAGTTGATCTCCAGGTTGCCGAGGATCCTCATATGCCCTCCCGCCCGTCGGCTCGCGCCTGCCATGCCCTGGAGGCGGCTTCGGTTGCGCTCGGGCTCTTGGGGGCCGGTCTGGCAACCGTCTCGGGCGGGACCGCACCGGCGCAGGCGGCCGAGCACGTGTCGATCCGGGTGACTGATTCCCATGGCGCCGAAACCCAGCGGCAACCCGAGGCACGGCAGGCCAATGCCATCGACCAGCGGCTGCAGGACCGGCTCGCGGCCAAGATGTCGCACGCGACGGCGCGGCACTACGGGCTGGTCGTCGACATCGCCGGCGTCGGCCGGGTCGCGAGCATCGCGCCAGGACGCGCGCTGCGACCCGCGTCGACGCAGAAGATGTTCACGACCCTCCCGCTGCTGCTGCGTCGTCCCGCCCGCCGGCTGGTCACCGATGTCGCCAGCGCCCACCAGCCCGTCAACGGCGTCGTGCCCGGTGACCTGGTCCTGCGCGTGTCTGCCGACCCGACGCTCACCCGCGCGGACGTCAACGACCTCGCCCGGCAGGTGCGCGCCGCAGGCATCCACCGGGTCACCGGCAAGCTCCTGCTGGACATCGGGTCCTTGCCACAGAACACCCGGCAGCCCGGTTGGAAGGCTGACTTCGTCCCGGCCGACATCGGACCGCTCTCGCCGTTCCCCGTCGACCGGGACACCTGGCGCACCGACTCGGCCTACCTGTCCCATCCGACCCGGGGCAACCTGCGCAACTTCCGGCATCGGCTCGAGGTGCACGGGGTGCACGTTGCCGGCGCCAGCGAGATCGTGCGCAGCAGCAAGGCGGCCGTCGTCGTGGCCTCGCACCAGGCCGCGCCGCTCACCTCGATCATCAAGCACACGCTGCGCCAGTCGGACAACTTCTACGCCGAGTCGCTGCTCGCCGTCGCCGGTGGTCACGCCGCCGTCAGCAAGATGGAGTCCGCTGCGGGTGTCACCGGCACCAGCATTGCGACCGACGGGTCCGGGCTGTCCTACGACGACCGCGAGACGGCGCAGGGAGAGGTGCAGCTGCTGCACTACGCCGACGCCGGACCGGCGTCGGCGGACTTCCGGTCGTCGCTGCCGGTGGGCTGCCGCTCGGGCACGCTCAAGGACCGCTTCTGCCACACCATCGGAGCCGGGAAGGTGTTCGCGAAGACGGGGACGCTCGACCACAGCCGGGCGCTGTCCGGCTACACGATCGATGGCAACGGTCGCGTGGTCACGTTCTCCGTGATCTGCGGCGGTGTGCGGGATCTCGGCGCGGCCGGCGCGGCGATCGACAAGGCCGTGCTCGTGCTCCGCGGCTACAGCCGCTGAGCCGCGGCTGACAGACTCCTCGGATGCACGTCGTCCGGGTCGTCGCGGCAATCCTCGGCGGCACGCTGGTCGTCGTCACGACGCTCAGCGTCATGCGCGCACTGGTCATCCCGCGGGCGCGGCCGGGTGGCGTGAGCCGGACCATCGACCGGTTCGTTGACGGCGCGTTCCGGCTCGTGCTGCGTCGTACCAGCGACTACGAGGCGCGGGACGAGATCCTGGCCGGGCAGGCGGCCTTCTATCTGCTCACGTTGTTGCTGGTCTGGCTCGCGGCCTATCTCATCGGCTACGCGCTGTTGCTC
>JAVEEH010000080.1 GCA_030840545.1 Frankiaceae bacterium
CGCGCATCTCCGCGACCCCGCCCACATCGACGAGCACGCTCGGATATGCCAGCCGCAGCCGCAGCAGCGGGATCAGGCTCTGTCCGCCCGCCAGCACCTTGGCGTCCTCGCCGCGCTCGGTCAGGGCAGCGACCGCCTCATCGACCGACCCTGCCTTCACGTAGTCGAACTCCGGAGGAATCACGACGTTCCTCCCTGAAGTGCGCGCCAGATCCGCTCCGGACTGCAGGGCATGCGCACATCGTTGATTCCGCGCGGACGCAGCGCGTCGACGATCGCGTTGACCACGGCTGGTGTGGACGCGATCGTCCCGGCCTCGCCGACTCCCTTGACCCCCAGCGGGTTGGACGTCGCCGGGGTCTCGGTTCGGTCGGTGGTGAAGTGCGGCAGGTCGGCCGCCGACGGGACGTAGTAGTCGACCATCGAGCCGGTGGTCAGGTTGCCCTCGGCGTCGTAGACCGCTTCTTCGTAGAGCGCCTGCGCGATGCCCTGCGCCAGACCCCCGTGCACCTGCCCTTCGACGATCATCGGGTTGATGACCTTTCCGACGTCGTCGACCGCGACGTACTTGCGGATCGTCGGGAACCCCGTCTCGGTGTCGATGTCGACGGCGCACAGATGCGTGCCGTGCGGGAACGAGAAGTTCTCGGGGTCCATGACGTAGTCGCTGTTGAGCGTCGGCTCCATCCCGTCCGGCAGGTTGTGCCCGGCGAACGTCGCCAACGCGATCTGCTGGATCGGCAACGACGCTTCGGGAGAACCCTTGACCGAGAAGGTGCCGCCGGCGAAGTCGACGTCCCCCTCCGCCGCCTCGAGCAGGTGAGCCGCGACGCGACGCGCCTTCTCCACGACCTTGCCGCAAGCGAGATGTACGGCGACGCCGCCGACGACCAGCGACCGGGAGCCGTAGGTGTCCATGCCTTGCGGCGCCGCCCGGGTGTCACTGTGCACGACCTCGACATCCTCGAACGGCACACCGAGCGCATCGGCCGCGATCTGCGACCACGCGGTCACGTGCCCCTGACCGTGCGGCGCGGTGCCGGTGACGACCTCGACCTTGCCGGTCGGCAGCATCCGGATCGACGCCGCCTCCCATCCGCCGGCGCCGTAGGACAGCGTCCCCAGCACCCGCGACGGCGCAAGACCGCACATCTCCGTGAACGTGGAGATGCCGATGCCGAGCTGCACCGGGTCGTTGCTCTCCCGCCGCTGCTGCTGCTCGCGCCGCAACCCGTCGTAGTCGAAAAGCTCCATCGCCTTCGCCGTCGCCGCTTCGTAGTTGCCACTGTCGTAGGTGAGGCCGGCGATCGTCTCGTAGGGAAACTCGTCGTGGCTGATCCAGTTCTTCTTGCGCAGCTCCATCGGGTCCATGCCGAGCTCTGCGGCAAGCTCGTCCATGATTCGCTCGACGCCGAAGGTCGCCTCCGGACGGCCGGCGCCGCGGTAGGCGTCGGTCGGCGTCTTCGTCGTGAAGACGCCGTGACAGGTGAACGAGTAGGCCTGCATCTTGTAGATCGCGTTGAACATGAAGGCACCCAGAATCGGTACGCCGGGCGTGACGAGCTGCAGGTAGGCGCCCAGGTCTGCCATGAGCTCGACCTTGAGCCCGAGCAGCGTCCCGTCGCTCTTGGCTGCGACCTCGATGTCCTGGATCTGGTCGCGCCCGTGGATCGTCGCCTGGTAGCCCTCGCTGCGCGACTCCGTCCACTTCACCGGTCGGCCCAGCCGGCGCGCGACGAGCAACGCCAGGACCTCCTCGGCGTAGACGTTGAGCTTCGAGCCGAAACCACCACCGACGTCGGGCGCGATGACACGCAGCTTCTGCTCGGGGGTGCCGGTGACCATCGCGAGCATCAACCGCAGGATGTGCGGGATCTGAGTGGTCGAGTAGACCGTGTACTCCTCGCTTGCCGGCAGGGGTGTGACGACCACGCCGCGCGGCTCCATCGCGGTGGGGATCAGCCGCTGCTGGATGAAGCGGCGCTTCACGACGACGTCGGCCTGCTTCGCGACCGCGTCGTAGTCACCGTTGGCGAACGGCCAGGTGAAGCAACGGTTGGTGCCCGCGTCGGTGTGCACGAGCACCTTGTCGGTCAGCGCCTCCTCCATGTCGACGACGGCCGGCAGCGGCTCGTAGTCGACCTCGATCGCCTCGAGCGCGTCCGCGGCGGCGTAGCGGTCGCGGGCGACGACCACGGCCACGCCGTCACCGACGTAGCGCACCTCGTCGACGGCGAGGGGCGGGTGCGGCGGCTGTTTCATGTCGGCAGTCACGGGCCACGCGCACGGCAGCGACCCCTGCTCGGCGGCCAGGTCGGCGCCGCTGTAGGCAGCGAAGACTCCGGGGCGTGCCAGCGCGGCCGACACGTCGACGCGGAGGATCTTCGCGTGCGCCATCGGGCTGCGCAGGACCGCCATGTGGACCATGCCGGGGAGCTGGATGTTGTCGGTCCAGTTGGTCTGCCCGGTGACGAGCCGGGCGTCTTCCTTGCGCAGCCGGGCCCGGCCGATCTCGATCCGTCCGTCCGGGTCGGACACCTCGCTCGCGACCTCGGTGGCGATCATGCCTGCGTCGATCTCGCTCATCGGGTCGCCCCCTTGAGCTCGGCCGCCGCCTGCAGCACGGCCTCGACGATGTTCTGGTAACCCGTGCACCGGCACAAGTTGCCCTCGAGCCCCTCCCGCACGTCCCGTTCGGTGGGAGCCGGGTTGTCCCGCAGCAGGTCGACTGCCGCCATGATCATCCCCGGCGTGCAGTAGCCGCACTGGAGCGCATGCTTCTCGTGGAAGGCCTTCTGCACCGGGTGCCATGCGCCGCTCGGCCCGTCTCCGGCCAGCCCCTGGATCGTCGTCACGACACTGCCGTCGACCTGGACCGCCAGCACACTGCAGCTCTTCACGGCCTTGCCGTCGAGATCGACGGTGCACGCACCGCAGTTGGACGTGTCACAGCCGATCGGTGTGCCAGTGCGCCCGAGCCGGTCGCGCAGATAGTGGACGAGCAGCAGTCGTGGCTCGACGTCGTCGTCGTAGCTCACACCGTCGACTGTCATTCGGATGCGGGTCATGGATCCCTCCGGGCTCGACGAGTTCGAACCTAGGCACGCCGCTGCGAACTGTCGATGGCTGATCCGGGCGGTCCGCCCTGGTCGCGCTGGGCGGCTAGCGTCAGCGTCGTGTCGACGGCTCCCGAGGCAGTGCGTTTCTGCGTCAGCTGCGCAGCGCCGATGGCGACGTCCGAGGTGCGTGGAGTCGCCCGTCGCACCTGCTCGGTCTGCGGCCGGATCCACTACGTCGACCCCAAGGTCGCCGTCGGAGTCGCCGTCTTCCGCGACGACGCCCTCCTCCTGGTACGCCGGACCATGGAGCCCGCGCGTGGGCTGTGGGCGCTGCCCGGAGGCTTCCTCGACGCCGGCGAGCACCCCACCGCTGCTGCCGCGCGCGAGACGCTCGAGGAGTCGGGCGTCACGGTCACCGTCGGAGCCGTGCTGGACGTCTTCGTCAACCCGCCGGAGGAGGGAGGGGTCGTCTTCCTGCTCTACGCAGCCGACTGGCTAGCCGGCGAGCCGACGCCCGGCGACGACACCGATGCCGCCGGCTTCTTCCGGCGCACCGAGCTGCCGCCGCTCGCGTTCGCCAGCACAGCCGCCGCCGTCGCCCGGTGGCCCGCCTCAACGCAGGGATGACAGACTTCCCAGCCGTGGCCCGACCCAGGATCGCCGACGCCCTTGCCGGCAAGCGGCTGCTCATCACCGGTGTGACGGGCTTCGTGGGTGAAGCCCTCCTGGAACGCGTCCTCTACGACCTGCCGGGCACCGGGATCGTCGTGCTGGTGCGGGCCCGGGGCGGCGCGACGGCCGAGGACCGCGTGGAGCAGCTGTTGCGCAAGCCCGCGTTCCAGCGACTGCGCGACCGCGACGGTGACGCTGCCGTCGACGCACTCGTCGGCACCAGGATCAGCGTTCTCGAAGGCGAGCTCCCCCATGTCCCGGCGCTGCCCGGTGACCTCGACGTCGTCGTGCACTGCGCCGGCGAGGTCTCCTTCGACCCGCCCATCGACCAGGGGTTCGCGACCAACCTGCACGGAACGCTCGCGCTGCTGACCGCGATCGAGACAAGCGGCAGCCGCCCCCACTATGTACACGTCTCGACCGCTTATGTCGCGGGACGCCGGGCCGGGCACGTCACCGAGGGCTCACTTGACCACGCGGTCGACTGGCGCGCCGAGGCGGCGGCCGCTGAGCGGGTCCGATCTGCCGCCGAGGACGCCAGCCGCACGCCGGAGCAACTTGCCGAGTTTCTCAAGGATGCCCAGCGCGAGCACGGGACCAGCGGCGCGATGGCCGTCGCGCAGGACGCGGAGCACCGCCGTCGCGAGTGGGTGACGACCCGGTTGGTCGACGCCGGCCGCGAACGCGCGCGCACGCTCGGATGGACCGACTGCTACACGTTCACCAAGGCGATGGCCGAGCGCGCGGTCGAGCAGACCGCCGTTCACCTTCCGCTGACGATCCTGCGCCCGAGCATCATCGAGAGCGCGCTCGAGCAGCCCTACGAGGGCTGGATCGAGGGCTTCAAGATGGCCGAGCCGATCATCCTGGCCTACGGCCGCGGTGAGCTGCCCGACTTTCCCGGCGTGCCGGACAGCACGATCGACATCGTCCCGATCGACTACGTCGTCAACGCGACCCTCGCCGCCGCCGCCGAAACACCCGAGCCGGGGACCCCGTCGTACTTCACCATCTGTTCCGGGGCCCGCAACCCGCTGAGCTTCCACACCCTGCACGCGCTGGTCCGCGAATACTTCACCGCCAACCCGCTCGAGCAGCGGGACCGCGGCGCGGTTCGGGTGCCGGACTGGGACTGGCCGGGAGCCGAACGCGTCGACCAGCTGCTGCGACTCGGCGAGCGCGCACACAAGACCGCCGACCGGCTGGTGACGCATCTCCCGCGGTCGGACCGAAGCCGCGGTTGGGCCCAGTCACTCGACCGGCAGAAGCGTCGGCTCGAGTTCCTGCGTCGCTATTTCGACCTCTACCGGCCCTACGCCGAAGCAGAGCTTCAGTTCTCCGACGCCCGGACACTGGCGCTGCACGAGGGACTGCATCCCGACGACGTCGCCACGTTCGGCTTCGACGCCGCCGACATCGACTGGCCGCACTACATCCGCGACGTGCACACGCACTCGGTCACCTCGACGTTGCGGGCACTGACCGGGGGCGCGACACGGTCGGCACCGACCCGCCGCGGGCTCGACGGCAGCAGCACGGCCAACGGCCGGATCATCGCCGCCTTCGACATGGACGGCACGCTCCTCTCGTCCAACGTCATCGAGTCCTACCTGTGGCTCCGGTTGCCGGAGCTGTCGGGTGCGGCCCGGACCCGCGAGGTCGTCGACGTCGCGCGAGCACTGCCGCGCTGGTTGCTGACCGAGCGCCGGGACCGCGGTGCGTTCCTGCGTTCGGTCTACCGGCGCTATGCAGGAGCCGACTACGAGCAGCTGCTGCGCATCGTCGACGAGCAGGTGACCGACATCGTGCTGGCGCGCTTGTCGCCGGCCGCGATCCGCACGGTCCGCGAGCATCGGAGCGCGGGCCATCACACCGTGCTGATCACCGGTGCGATCGCGCCGCTGACCCGGCCCGTGGCGGGGTTGTTCGACGAGATCGTTGCCGCCAACCTGGCCGTCGGTGCAGACGGGCGATGCACCGGCTTCCTGCTCCGGCCGCCGCTCGTCGGTGAGGCCCGGGCTGCCTGGCTGCGGCACCGGGCCGAGCAGGACGGCTGGGATCTCTCCGCCTCCTACGCCTACGCCGACTCCCAGAGCGACCTGCCGCTCCTGCGCGCAGTCGGCAACGCCGTGGCGGTCGACCCGGACGTCGCGCTTTCCCGCTTCGCGCGGCGGCACCGGTGGCCGGTCGAGGACTGGCACGCCCTCGCGCCGAGCCGGGCGCTCGCGGGGTCCCGCCGGTGATCAACGCTCTCGAGGTCTACCGCTCGCTGCCGCGCTACGTCGTCGCTCGCGCCATCGGCGGCCGGGTGCCCGGGCTGCTCGCCGGACCGATCACGCCGCTGCGGCTCGTGCACCGCGATCCGCCACAGTCGCGCCGGGACGGCTGGGTGCGGGTGCGCCCGCGGCTGGCCGGCATCTGCGGCAGCGACCTGGCCACCTTGTCCGGCCACACCTCGCTCTATTTCAGTGCGCTCGTGTCGATGCCGTTCGTGCCCGGTCACGAGGTGGTCGGCGAGACGATGGACGACGCACCCGGTCTCCCCCGGGGCACCCGGGTGGTGCTCGATCCGGTGCTCGCGTGCGCTGCCCGCGGGCTGGACCCGTGCGAGGCGTGCCGCAACGAGCAGCGCAACCGCTGTGACCGGATCACCGTCGGGCACGTGTCGCCCGGGCTGCAGACCGGCTTCTGCGCTGACACCGGCGGTGGTTGGAGCGGGCAGCTCGTCGCCCACGTCTCGCAGCTGCATCCGGTGCCCGACTCCCTCGACGACCAACGAGCGGTCCTGATCGAGCCGATGGCGTGTGCCGTGCACGCGGCTCGCCGGGCCGACGTCGGGGACGGGCAGTCGGTGCTCGTCGTCGGAGCCGGCGCAGTCGGGTTGTTCATCACCCTCGCGTTGCGCGAGCTGACGCCCGCAGCGGTCATCACGGTGGTGGCCAAGCACCGCCGGCAGGCCGAGCTGGCCCGGCTGTTCGGTGCGACCGAAGTGGTGACGCCCGGCGAGGTCGTCGGCGGTGTACGCCGGGCCACCCGGGCGCTGCGGCTGGAGCCGGAACGTGGACCCGCCTATCTCCTCGGTGGCGTCGACGTTGCGATCGACGCGGTCGGCTCACGCAGCTCGATCGACACCGCGCTGCGCACCACCAGGGCCGGCGGCCGGGTGCTGCTGGCGGGGGTGCCGGGCGAGGGCGTCGACCTGACTCCCGCGTGGTTCCGCGAGCTGCAGGTCAGCGGTGCCTACGCCAGCGCCGGCGACGCGTTCGACGTGGCCGCGGCACTCGCCGCGACGGCTCCGTTGGACGGGCTGCTCGGGGTTGCCTACCCCCTCGATCGTTGGCGCGAGGCGCTGGACCACGCCGGCGACGCCGGACGGCTGGGTACGGTCAAGGTGGCATTCGACCTGAGGGGAGCAGCGTGAGCAGGCCCGGCTTCGTGCTCGACGTCGACGAGCGGACCCCGCCGTTGCTGATGCACTCCGGAGAGTCTTTCCGGCTGCAGGAGTTCCCGCTGGGCAGTCGCATCATCTATCCGCCCGAGTCACTGCCCGGTGTGCCCGACGTCGACGAGGAGATCGAAAACGCGCTGCTGCACCCCATCGACAGCGAGCCGCTGCCGGACCTGCTGCGGCCGGGGATGCGGCTGACGATCGCCTTCGACGACCTGTCACTGCCGTTGCCGCCGATGCGCAAGCCCGACATCCGCCAGCGCATCATCGAGCATGTCCTCGAGCACGCTGCTCGCGCCGGCGTCGACGACGTGCAGCTCATCGCCGCCAACGCGCTGCACCGTCGGATGACGGCCGACGAGCTCAAGGCGATCGTCGGCGAACGGGTCTTCCGTTCTTTCTATCCGGACAACCTTGTCAACTTCGACGCCGAGGACCGGGCCAACCTCACCCATCTCGGCAAGACCGACAAGGACGAGGACGTCGAGATCTCCAAGCGGGCCGCAGAGTCCGACCTGCTCGTCTACGTCAACGTCAACCTGGTCGCGATGGACGGCGGTTGGAAGTCGACCGCGATCGGACTCGCGTCCTACAACTCACTGCGGCATCACCACAACAGCCACACGATGACGCACTCCCGGTCGTTCATGGATCCGAAGATGTCGCAGCTGCACTCGTCGGCCTGGCGGATGGGCCGGGTGCTCAACGAGCACGTCAAGGTCTTCCAGATCGAAACCTCGCTCAACAACGACGCGTTCCCGTCGCAGTACGGCTTCCTCACCAAGCGCGAGTGGGAGTGGTCGCTGCGCGACCAGGCCACGTTCCTCGGCGCCAAGCGGGGCATCGACCTCATGCCGGCCAAGGCGCGACGCAAGCTCTTCCAGTCGATGCAGGCGCCCTACGCCGTGACGGGCATCAGCGCCGGCGCCGTCGAGCCGGTGCACGACCAGACGCTGCAACGCGTTCACCGCCAGCAGCTCGTCGAGGTCGACGGACAGAGCGACGTGCTCGTGCTCGGGTTGCCCTATCTCTGCCCCTACAACGTCAACAGCGTGATGAACCCGATCCTGGCCGCCTGCCTGGGACTCGGCTACTTCTTCAACATGTACGTCGGGCACCCCATCGTCCGCAAGGGCGGCGCGGTGATCCTCAACCACCCGGTGCCGTGGGAGTTCTCGACGCTGCACCACCCGTCCTACGTCGACTTCTTCGAAGAAGTGCTGTCGGTTTCGACCGACCCGAAGGTTATCGAGCAGAAGTTCGAGCAGCAGTACGCGACCGACCCCTGGTACGTCCATCTCTACCGGACGTCCTACGCCTACCACGGCGTGCACCCGTTCTACATGTGGTACTGGTGCGCGCACGCGCTCGACCACGTCGGTGACGTCATCTGGGTCGGCGGCGACCGGCGGGCGGTCGCGCGGATGGGCATGCGGTCCGCGTCCACGTTCGCCGACGCGTTGGAGATGGCGAGTGACACCGTCGGTCGTTCGCCGTCGATCACCTACCTGCACTCACCGCCGCACGCGTTGGCGCACGTGAAGTGAGCAGCCTGGTCAAGGATGTGCGGCAAGTCGCCCGCGGCTGGCGCTGGTCGCACCGCCCGCTGCCGCCGAAGTCCGCCGAGCCCCACCACCTGTTCCCCGCGCCGCGGGAGTTCCCGACCGACTGGGCCCGCTCGCGGCCGGCTCGAGCAGCCCGCGAGGCCATCCTCCGCGGCGGGCTCGGCCCCATCGTCCGGCGCGAGACGACGCTGCGGGTCGAAGGCCACGACGTCTTCGACGCTCTCGACGGGCCGGTCATCTTCGTCGCCAACCACTCTTCGCACATCGACACCGCGCTGTTGCTCACGACGCTGCCGACCGAGTGGCAACGCCGGGTCGCGGTCGGCGCTGCCGCCGACTACTTCTTCGACGCATGGTGGCGCGCGGTGGGCTCTGCGCTGGTGTTCTCCACCTTCCCCATCGAGCGCAGTGGAGTCGGTCTCTCCGACACCCCGACCCGGCTGCTCGCCGAGGGCTGGTCGCTGATCATGTATCCGGAAGGCACCCGCTCCCCCGACGGCTGGGCCCGGCGTTTCCGGCTCGGAGCCGCCTACCTCGCCGCGCACGCCAAGGTGCCCGTCGTACCCGTGGCACTCGTCGGCTCCTATGCGGCGATGCCACGCGGACGTGGCTGGCCCAAGCCTGGCCGCCCCGAGGTGCACGTCCGTTATGGCCGGCCGGTGCGGCAGGGGGACGACGAAGACACCCGCGCGTTCGGCGCCAGGATCTCGACCGCGGTGGCCACGCTGCTCGACGAGGATCGGTCGGACTGGTACTCCGCAACTCGCCGCGCCGCAGTCGGTGCGACACCGTCGCCGAGCGGGCCGGCCGTTGCCGACTGGCGCCGGGTCTGGGCCTCGACCGCGTCGCCGGTGTCGCGGCGCAGCCGCCCCCGGGCCTGGCGTTGACCGAGCGGCCTGCCGGCACCGACGAGGACGGCGGCCACCGACGCTTCGCCGTCGACGCTTTCAACGCAGCCTGGTCGCTCATCGATGCACCCGAGCGCACCCCGGAGCAGGACCGGCAGATGCTCACGTTGGCCTTCGCCGCGCGATGGCACTGGGGTGAGATCGGGACCGTCGAGAACACTGCCGTCTCGGACTGGCAGGTCGCGCACTGCGCGAGCCTGCTCGGTGACGGGCCGCTCGCGCTGTGGTTCGCGCACGCCGCGCTGGAACGCGTGCAGGGTCCGGACCAGCCCAGCTGGCTGCGCGCGTCGATGTGCGAGGGCATGGCGCGCGCACACGCCGCGGCGGGCGACCGGGCCGGCTACGAGCGGTTCGTCGCGCAGGCCCGCGACCTGCTGGCGCAGGTCGACGACGACGAGGACCGGGAGCTGATCGAGAGCCAGCTGGCGACGATCCCGCCACCCGGCTGACCTCCCGAGGATTAGGTTGCTGGCATGGACAAGGCAGCCGAGAAGCGAGTTCTGGACAGCGTCCCGAAGGGCGTGTTCATTGCCGGCGAGTGGCGCGACGCGAGCGGCGGCGCGACCTTCGACATCGAGGACCCGGCCACCCAGGAGACGCTCTGCGCGGTCGCCAACGGCACGCCGGCTGACGCGATCGCCGCGCTCGACGCGGCCAGCGCCGCGCAGGCGGAGTGGGCGGCGACCCCGCCACGCGACCGCGGTGAGTTCCTGCGTCGCACCTTCCAGCTCATGAACGACCGGGCGGACGACCTCGCCCTGCTGATGACGTTGGAGATGGGCAAGCCGCTCGCCGAGGCGAAGGGCGAGGTGACTTACGGCGCGGAGTTCTTCCGCTGGTTCTCCGAAGAGGCAGTGCGCATCGACGGCCGCTGGTCGATGAACCCGTCCGGCGCCGGCCGGCTGCTGACGATGAAGCAACCCGTGGGCCCATGTCTGCTCATCACTCCGTGGAACTTCCCCATCGCCATGGGCACCCGCAAGATCGGGCCGGCCGTCGCGGCCGGCTGCACCATGGTCGTCAAACCCGCGCAGCAGACACCGCTGTCGATGTTGATGCTCGCGCAGATCATGAAGGAAGCCGGCCTGCCTGCCGGCGTACTCAACGTCGTACCGACCACGAAGGCATCTGACGTCACCGGTCCGCTGTTCGACGACGAGCGGCTGCGCAAGGTGTCGTTCACCGGCTCGACCCCGGTCGGCAAGAAGCTGATGGAGCAAGCGGCCAAGCATGTGCTCCGGGTGTCGATGGAGCTGGGTGGCAACGCGCCCTACCTCGTCTTCGCCGACGCGGACCTGGACGCGGCTGTCGAGCAGGCCGTCATCGCCAAGATGCGCAACATCGGCGAGTCATGCGTCGCGGCCAACCGCTTCCACGTGCACGAGTCCGTCGCGGACGAGTTCGCGGCCCGGCTGGCTCAACGGCTCGGATCGATGAAAGTCGGGCGCGGCACCGAGGAAGGCGTCCAGGTCGGGCCGCTCATCGACGCCGTCCAACGGTCGAAGGTGGCCGAGCTCGTCGACGACGCGGTCGGCAAGGGGGCCAAGGTCCTGATCGGCGGCGAGCCGGTCGGCGACCGCGGCTACTTCTACGCGCCCACGGTCCTGGGCGGGATCAGTGACGACGCGACGCTGCTGCGCGAGGAGATCTTCGGGCCGGTCGCACCGGTCAAGACCTTCTCGACCGAGGAGGAGGCCGTGCGCGCCGCCAACGCGAGCGAGTTCGGGCTGGTCGCCTACGTGTTCACCAGCGACATCAAGCGGGCGCTCCGTGTCGTGGAGGCGCTCGAGGTCGGCATGGTCGGGCTCAACCGAGGGCTGGTCAGCAACCCGGCGGCCGAGTTCGGCGGCGTCAAGGAGTCCGGAGTGGGTCGCGAAGGCGGCCGGGAGGGGATCGACGAGTACCTCTCGACCAAGTACGTCGCCGTCGACCTCTAGCCCCACGAGGCGGTTGCCACCACTTCGGAGGGCTCCCGACCACTTTTCCGCCCGTTTCACGGCGTGTCGTGGTCGGGGCGGCTCCGAAGTGCAGCGGGTGTGCCCACATGTCGGGCAATCCGGATGATGTGGATGGGAATCGTGATCACGCCACACCGAGCCCAGGTCCTGCGTAACCTCGAGGCGACCGACAGCTGATCGGGGGTCCGATGTCGGAGCAGCAGCGCGTCAGGAAGCGCGGTGGCGAGCCCGGGGAGCGCCCGGTCGCCGACGGCGTTCCTGAGACCGCTGGGGCGACCGCCGCCATCCCGGTCGCCGGCCTGCTCCGGGCGGAGCCGCAGCTAGGCCCGCCTTCGACCGAACCAACGATCCGCCGGCTGCTGATGGGCGGCCACCGCAAACCTGTCGTGGCGGAGCAGCCGCACTACAACAACGTCGAGCAGGAAGAGCCCGGAGGCGGCCACTACAACAACCCCGACGAAGCCGAACCCGCCGGCGGGCACTACAACAACCCGGACGAAGGCCAAGAGCCCCAGCAACCCGTCTACGCCCAGTACGAAGCCGAACCCGCCGGCGGCCACTACAACAACCCGGACGAAGCCGCGCAGAAGGTCGACCACTACAACAACGTGGAACTGCCCGCGCAGCCCGCTTCACCACCGGGATGGGCGCGCGCCAGCGCGGGCAACCCGCGTGGCGGCCTGGCACTGGGCCGGCACCGGGGCAGGAACAGCGAGTACGCAAACACCCCCGCCGGCGCCGCCCGGCCCAACGGCCCCACCCTCTATGCCAACAACCCGAACGCGGCGCCATCGCCGCTCGCGCAGTCTGGCCCGGTGCAACCACAGCAGAACGCGCTGGCTGCGCAGCAGCCGGCACTCGTAGCACCGGTCGCCCAGGGCCTGACGCCCGAAGAGATCCAGCAACGCAACGCGGCGCTGCCCAAGAACGGCCGTCGGGCGCGCAACCAGGCGAAGCTGAAGTCCGAGTACGCCGGCGAGAAAGGCAGCAAGCGGCACGACATGGGTCAGCGCATCGAGGAGAAGGTCGACTTCATCAAGAAGCTGGCCGGCTGGATCGTTGCCCTGCAGAACCCGGCGCTGACCGATCAGGAGCTCGCGGCCATCAAGGCCGCGATGCCGGCAGGGGCGACCGCTAAGGCGGTCGCCGGCCTCGACCGGGCCGCATCACTGGAGAAGCTCAAAGAGCGCTACGCCGACCAGCGCGAGTTCTGCAAGCGGCAGGACATCCCGATCGACGACAAGGACGACCTCGGCAACCTGGACGACCGCAAGGTGGAGTACGACGAAACACCCGAACAGCAGGAGCAGTCGCGGATCGAGATCAGCGGCGGCAAGCTGAAGCGCAGCGGCGGCGAGCCAGTCGACACCTCGAAGAGCTCGACGTGGTTCTCGGGCAACGGCGTCGAGATCTTCGTCGTCGGCCCGAAGGGCGACATCCACATGGCATCGCACAAGATCGGCAAATACCACCACTCGTCGTTGCTGGCAGGCACCAACGTCTCGATGGGCGGGGAGTTGAAGGTGACCGGCGGCACGATCGACTGGGTGTCGGCCAAGAGCGGCCACTACGCGCCGTCGATGGAGAACCTCGTGCAGTTCCTGCACTATCTCGAGAAGGATGGCGTGCCGCTGACCTTCACGATCAACGGCGGGTTCGGCGCGATACCGACCGGCGTGACAGCTGAATCCGTGCTGCACGGCAACGGCGATGCCTACGGCCAGGCGAAGACGAAGGCTCTGTGGGAAGCGTTGGAGGCCGAGTTCGGCATCCAGGTCGTCAACGACGCCGTGAAGGCGCAGGGGTGGCAGCACGATCGCCTGACCGGCGAGGTCAAGGACCAGCAGCACAAGGACGTGCCGCTGCGTGACGTGCGACGCATGCTCAAGGCCAAGTTCGGGACGCGGGGTAAGGCCAAGGTCGTGGAGCACGGCGTCAGCCAGCCAACGTTCCAGTGACAACCGACGAGGTCACGTTCACGCTGGCCGAGTTCCTCGCCACCGGCGACCTGGATCTGCTCGTCGAAGCCCGGGCCGGCCTGGGCGACCTGGACCACTCGGACCGTCAAATCGTCGTCGCGGTGCTCGACGCCGACGACGACTTGCAGGCCGTCAGCAACCTGCTCATGCACCCGGACCTGATCCCGTCACCGCATCGCGTCGCCCAGGTGCTGCGGGCACTCGCCGGCGATTCGCATGACTACAGCACTCTTGCCGCCGCCGTCGGCGCCGCGCGGTTGGCCGACCTACCTGACACGACCACGCCGGAGCGCGAACTGATCGCTCACGCGCTTCAGACCCTGGCCACCCACGGCGACGGGCTCACCGCTCGCCGAGCCGCCGTCAGCCTCACCTCGTACCGCGCCTCGGGAGGCGAGCCGCCGCTGCTCGACCATCTGCCCAACCTCACCGATTGGCAGGATTGAGCGGTGACGGAACCCCGCTATGTGCAGCCGGGCTGGTTCACCCGCAACGTGTTCAACCGCGCGGTCGCCCGGCTCACCCGGCTCGGTATCTCGGTCTACGGCTCGCGGGTGCTGGTGGTCCGGGGGCGCTCGTCCGGTCTGCCGCGTTCCGTGCCCGTCAACCTGCTGACCTACGAGGGTGATCGCTATCTCGTCGCGCCGCGTGGCACGACGCAGTGGGTCCGTAACCTCCGCCCTGCGGGTGAAGGCGAGCTGCGGCTGGGGCGTCGTACCGAGTCCTTCACCGCGGCCGAGGTGGCGGACGAGGACAAGACCGAGATCCTGCGCTTCTATCTGAAGCGCTGGGCGTGGGAGGTCGGCGCCTTCTTCGACGGCGTCGGCGCGAGCGCGACCGACGACGAGCTGCGCCGGATCGCCCCGGACCACCCGATCTTTCGGCTCACCCGTCCCTGATCAACGCGTGAGCAGGACTTGCCGGGGATCGCGGCGAAGGAGTGCGGCGCCTCGATCCCTTGACCGGAAGGTGCATGATGCGCCCCCGCCTCACCCTCGCTGCCACCCTGTTCGCCGGCACACTGTTCGCCGCCACCGCTGCCGCGGTCCCCTCCTACGCCTCCAGCGTGCTCTCCTCTCCCGACTGCGCCACCACGCTCCAGAACGCCGCCGCCGGCATCTCGTCGTCCTGCACCACCCAGGGCCCGCCGCCGGTCGCATGCATGGGGTGCGGCGTACGCCGCAGCGTCGAGGTCGTCGTCGCCAAGGGCAGCGCGGACGCGACGCTCGTCTGTGACGGTCTGACCTACGCGACGCACGT
>JAVEEH010000100.1 GCA_030840545.1 Frankiaceae bacterium
TCCGTGCTCACCGCGGTGGGCGGCGTCAGCACGGACACGCTCGCCGAGGACACCGATCTGACGATGGCGGTGAACCGCGCCGGCTTCTGGGTGGTCTATGAGGAGCGCGCGATCGCGTGGACCGAAGCTCCGTCCACTCTTGCGGCGTTGTGGCGGCAGCGCTATCGCTGGTGTTACGGGACCTTGCAAGCCGTCTGGAAGCACCGCGGGGCAGTCAGTGACCAGGGTCATGGCCGCAGACTCGGACGGGTGGGCCTGCCCTACCTGCTGGCGTTCCAGGTGGCGCTGCCGCTCCTGGCGCCCGTGATCGACATCTTCGCGCTCTACGGCCTTGTCTTCCTCAACCCCTGGCACGTTGCTGCCTTCTGGCTGGCATTCGTGGGTCTGCAGCTCGTCGCGGCGGCGTATGCCCTGCGGCTCGACCGCGAGTCGCTGCGCCCGCTGTGGACACTGCCGCTCCAGCAGCTCGTCTACCGGCAGCTGATGTACCTCGTCGTCATCCAGTCACTCGTCACGGCCGCATCCGGTGTTCGGCTGGGCTGGCACAAGCTCGAACGGACGGGAGGCGCTGCCGAGAGCATGCCTGCTCATGCCGGAGTGTGACAGGGTCAGCGCATGGCCCCGCAACGCCTCGCCATCCTCTTCGACATCGACGGGACGTTGATCATCACCGGCGGGGCGGGCGCCGCCTCGTGGCGGATGGCCTTCGACGAGCTCTACGGCGTCCCGGCTGACATCGGCGCGTTCACCGACACCGGGATGACCGACCCGGACGTGGGCCGGCAGACCTTCGTCGGAGTCATGCACCGGCAGCCGGAGCGGGCGGAGTTTGCCAAATTGCTGGAACGCCGGCTGCACTACCTCTACCAGACCGTCGACGAGTCGACGGACTATCGCGTCCTCGACGGTGTCGAGGTGTTGCTGCCGCAGCTGATTGAGTCGGGCTATCTGCTCGGCTTGGTGACAGGCAACCTGGAAGCGGCCGCGCACATCAAGCTGCATCGCGCCAAGCTCAACCGGTTTTTCTCATTCGGTGGCTATGGCTCGGACGCGAGCGACCGGGGCGAGCTCACCAGGGTCGCGCTGCAGCGCGCGTCGCTCGTCTATGGCGAGCCGGTGACTCCGAGGCAGTGTCTGGTCGTCGGCGACACGCCGCACGACGTCGAGGGTGCGCACGCCGCCGGCATCGAGTGTGTCGGGGTCGCGAGCCATCACTTCAGCGTCGAGCAGTTGCGCGCCGGGGGAGCCGACTATGTGATCGCCTCGCTGTCCGAAGGCCTGCCGCTCTGAGCTAACTAGTCCTCCGTGGCGCCAATCTGGTCAGAGGTGCTCATTTGTGCGGTCGGCAGTCCGGTCCGCCGCCCAACGCGTCGATGCTCCCGACATGGACGAGGCCTTCGGGGATGCCGCGTGACGACGCTTGCCCTGAACGAGCCCACCGGACTGTCCCCGGAAGAGATCCAGCTCCTCCTGGCTGCGTCCCGTGGCGTCGCCGAGCAGACCCGCGAGATCGAACAGCGGGTCTCGTCATCGCTGACGTGGGTGCTCGTCGTCACCGCCGCGGCTGTCTGGCTGTATGACCTTGGCGTCGTTCTGTGGTCGTTGCACGCCTAGCCGCCCATAGAAATGGTCCTACTAGGCCATTCAGGTGACCGCATGAGTGTCGATGGACTCTTCGTGCCCAGAGTGACCAGTAGTCCCGATTCGTCCCTCGCGGACGACGGTGGGTTCACCCTGGTCGAGTTGCTGGTCGCCATCATCGTCATCGGTCTGGTGGCGATGTCGTTCCTCGGTCTGACGGTCTCGACCCTGAGCTCCGCGCGCTGGCACGAGGCACGCAGCCACGCGAACCAGTTTGCCCAGGACGCGCTCGAGACGATCGTCGCGCAGCCGTGGGCGACCATCGGCCTCTACGCCGGCGACGCGGGTTATGCCGCGACCGGCAACGGCGGGGAGCCGACCGTCGTGCTGACGGCGACACCGCGGCCTGCGTCGGTGCCCCTGCCGCTGGCCACCACGGTCTCCGCCGGCATCAGCTACACCACCCGCACCGACATCACCTGGCGCGACGATCCGAGCGATGGGACCGGTGCCGCAGACACCAATGGCAACACCAAGGACATCAAGCACGTCACGGTGGCGCTGACCTGGACTGCCGGCACGCGCACGGGCACCCTCACCCTGGACGACCTGCGGAGCCCGACCGCGACCGAAGTGGCCCCCAGCGGGGCCGCCGCCCTGAGCGTGACGGTCGCTGCGCCCGCGACCCAGCAGCTGAGCGCGAACGGCAACCTGGCAACCGCAATGACGGTCACCGCGACGACCTCGAAGTCCGTCACCTCCGCGACGTTGACGTTCTCGACCCGGAATGGTCCCCAGACGGTGGCGATGACCGGCTCCGCCATGGCCTGGTCAGCGACCTTGCCAACCAGCACCGGACCCTTCGACACCGTGCCGACGACCTTCTCCGTGAGCGCGACCGGCACGTCCGGCACCGCCAGTGGCAAGGCGACGGTGCAGATGGTGACGGGTGCGTCGTCGAACACGATCACGGTGAACGCCGCTCCCGGTCAGACGCTGACGGGCACCAACACGCTGTCCTCGGCGATCACGGTCTCGGTTGTGGGAAGCAGTGCCATCTCTGCCGGCACCGTCACCTATCCGACCCACACCGGCACGGCGACACGTGCGCTGCTCGGCGGTGGCACGTCGTGGAGTGCTGTCATCCCTGCCGACGCGACCGTCTTCGACCCGGGCACGGAGACCGTCACCGTCCAGGTCACGTTTACCGACGGCACCACCAAGACCGGGCTAGCCAGCCTTTCGCTTTTCAGCGCAAGCCTGCCGCCGGACGTGACGAACCTCGTCGTCAACTCGCCCTTCACCGCCGGTGGGACGACCCAAGGCTTCTGCGTCAGCTCAAACAACTTCACGCTGTATACCGCGACCACCATCGACGCCACCGTGTTCAACGTCGCGACCACCGATACGGTGCGGCTCACCGCGCCTGCGCTCACGACGGTCGAGTTCCCCATGAGCTATCTCAAGACGAACGCAGACGGGAGCATGGTCTTCCGCTACACCGTCCCCTCGGGACAGGCCCTTCCCAATGCCACGTCGATCTTGCTGAAGGCCTATGCACTCAAGACGATCTCCGGCCAGGTCTACCGGGACGATTTCCTGACCAATCCGCTGGTGCCCATCCACGCCGTGAGCAAGTCGAGCTCATGCACATGAGGCGCGAGCGGGCGGCCGACGACGGCTACTCGCTCATCGAGATGCTCGTCGTCCTCGCCCTCGTCGGCATCGTGGGCGGGATCATCAGCGCCACGATGATCAGCGGGATGCGCAACACCCGGCAGGCCCAGAACAGGGCTTACTCCGCCAGCCTCGTCCAGACTCAGCTCGAGCGCATCTCCCGCGACATCCGGGTCGCCGACCCCATCCGCGCCGCCTCCGCCAATGCGATCACGGTCGACGTCTACCGGACGAACACCTGCGTACGACGGCAGTGGTCGGTGTCATCCGGGGCCCTCGTGTCGACGTCCACGACCTTCGCGACGTGGAGTGCCTGCGCTGTCTATCCAGCGACGGCGACGCCGACCTCCACCGTCACCAGCACCGTGCTGCCCAGTCTCGGCAACGGCAGCACACCGGTGTTCACCTACCAGAACGCTGCCGGCGCCGCGCTGAGCGCGCCGACCGTCAGCCAGATCGCTGTCGTCGACGTCACGCTTGTCCAGTCCGGCCAAGAAAACCGTGGTCCGGTCACGCTCGACACTTCCGTTGGAGTCCGCAATGCAACGCTGCAGTAACGATGGCCGGCAGGACGGGTCGATCATGCTCGCCCTGCTCATGACCATGGTGCTCACCGGGTTGGGTGCGGTGCTGTTGAGCACGACCATCGGGCAGTCGAGAGTGATCCGCCACGACCAGAACTTCACCCAGGCGTTGCCGTCGGCCGACGCTGCCATCTCCCGCGGGCTGTTCATGCTCAACAACGGCGCTGCTGGGTCGCTGCCCTCCTCTGGCAGCCCGGCACTGCTCACGCAGGGCGGGCAGAGCGCCGACTGGTATGCGACGGCGCAGACGAGCGCGACGGCGCCGACCTCGTACTTGCTCAGTGCCACTACCCGCACGCTGCAGCGCCACCTGCAGGCCGTCGCCTACCAGTCGGCGCGGTTCACCGGCGGCGCTTTCGCCGACAAGGGCGTGGTCATGCGTGGCGGCAACTCCTCGGACTCCTACAACTCGAGCACCGGCACGCTCACCAAGACCGGCCACGGCGCCATCGGCAGCAACGGCAGCGTCACCCTCAACGGCAATGCCACCACCGACTCCGTCACGCTGTGGAACTGGACGCAGAACCCGAGCCCGGCCCGGTGCTCTGGCGGCCCGTGCCCGACCTACACCACTGTCGCCAACGCCTTCGACATCAGCAGTGCCGACGCGACGCAGTTCATCTCGGCGCAGCTCGCCGCCTGCTCGTCGGCGCCGGCCTTCACGACCTCGGCGACCAGCACGCATGCGCTCCCGTCCGGCACGTCGTGCGCGAGCTCGCTGAATCTCGATGTCGACACAACCGTGACCGGACCGACCGTCATCTATGTCTCCGGCAACGTCACCATGGGTCATCACCTCAACATCAACTACTCGTCGAGCGTGATCCCGGTGCCGGCGAACCTGCAGATCTACATGCTGGGCTCCACCTACGACATGGCCAACCACACAGCGATCGCTGCAGCGATCTATGCACCCCTGGCGACCTGCAACGGGGGTGCCCAGAGCGTCGTCTACGGCTCGCTCGTCTGCGGCACAATCTCGAACGTCGGCGGGTGGACTTTCCACTACGACGACGCGCTCGCAACGATCGGGATGGGCGACTTCCGGATCCGCAACTACCGCGAGGGCTGAGTCAGGCTGTGGCGGCGTGCTTCGGCTGGTTGGCCAGCTGCACCGGCGCCGGAGCGGGCTTGGCCAGCTCCTTCGGGAACAGGCTGACGGCGAGCGCCTCCTCGTAGGAGACGATCCCGTCCTTCACCAGCTGGGACAGCGACATCTCGAGGGTCTGCATGCCGTCGTTCTGTCCCGTCACCAGCACGTTGCGCAGCTGGTTGGTCTTGCCCTCGCGGACGAGGTTGCGCACTGCGGAGTTGGCCACCATGACCTCATACGCCGCTGTCATGCCGCCGCTTTGCTTGGGCAGCAGCCGCTGGTAGCAGATGCCGGAGAGCGTGTTCGCGAGCTGGACGCGGATCTGCGGCTGCTGGTCGGACGGGAAGACGTCGACGATGCGGTCGAGCGCCTGGGCGACGTCGTTGGTGTGCAAGGTGGCGAAGACGAGGTGACCGGTCTCGGCGATGGTGAGGGCGAAGCGGATCGACTCGAGGTCACGCATCTCACCGACGAGCAGGACATCGGGGTCTTCGCGGAGCGCACTTCGGAGCGCGTCGGCGAAGCTCGCGGTGTCGTCACCGACCTCGCGCTGGTCGACCGCCGACATGGCGTGGTCGTGCACGTATTCGATGGGGTCCTCGATCGTGATGATGTGGACCCTGCGGTTCTGATTGATGTGGTCGATGAGGCTGGCGAGGGTGGTGCTCTTGCCGCCGCCGGTGGGGCCGGTGACGAGGACGAGGCCGCGGCGCAGCTCGGACCAGCTGCGGACCTGCTCGGGCAGGCCGAGCCACTCGAACGACGGGATCTCGTGCGGGATGAGCCGGAGCGCGACGGCGACGTTGCCGCGCTGGCGGTAGGCGTTGCCGCGGATGCGGGCGGTCTCCCGCCAGGAGAAGGAGAAGTCGAGCTCGCGACTGTCGTCGGTGAAGGGCTCGCGGTTCTGGCTCGAGAGGATCGAGGCCAGCATCGACTGGGTGTCGTCTGCGGTCAGTGGCTGGTCGCCGTTGAAGGGCTGTAGCTCACCGTCGAGCCGCATCAGCGGGGGAGCCCCCACCGTGAGGACGAGGTCGGTCGCGCCGAGCTCCCATAGGTTTTCCAGGAGGCGGTCGACCTGGCCGCTGCTGAGCTGCTTCTTCGTCGCCATGAAGCGAGTTTGTCGGGGTTGTCGCCTGCCGGATAGGTCTTCGCGTGAAGTGTGTCCGAACGGGTGATCGGCGCCTAGCCCGTCTAGCCTGGCCCGCGTGCCGGGACAGGGGCGGATGCAGCGCGGGCCGGAGTTGCCCTATCAGTTGCTTGCTGGTGTCGTGTCATGCCCGGGCGGCTGGCTCGTCGCCTCGGGCAAGCTGATTGGCATTCAGGTCTACCCTGAGGAGCCTCGTGTAGTTCCCGTTTTTAGGGACGTTCTGGACAACATCCCAGCGTATGTGGCCGTCGCTGTGAACATGCCGATCGGCTTGCCGGCTTCCCCTAAGCAGGGGGGCCGTGCTGCTGATCACGCGGCGCGGGCTCTGCTGGGATTTCCTCATGCAGGCGCCATCGGGTCGACCCCGACGCGCGCCTCCCTGGCCCAGGCCACATACGAGGCGGCACGCAAGGCAAACGGAGGGTTGCTCGACGTGGTGACCTGGCAGCAGTTTCCCAAGATTCGGGAAATCGACGAAGAGATGCAGTCCTACATGCAGCGGCGGGTCTACGAGGTGCGGGCAGAGCTGTCGTTCTTTCAGCTGAACGAGGACGTCCCAATGAAGTACACCAAGGACTCGGCGCGCGGGCAGAAGGAACGTGAGCAGTTGCTTCGTCGTCGACTTCCGGGCGCGGAGCGCGTCATTGACATGCAGATGGATGGGGCGCGCCC
>JAVEEH010000124.1 GCA_030840545.1 Frankiaceae bacterium
TCTGACAGCAGCGAACGGCCGGCTGTCTAGCTGCGGTTGGCGTGCGGCTTCCAGGTGACGTCACCGGCCACGCCGTTGGCGACCCGCGCCAGGATGAACAGCAGGTCGGACAGCCGGTTGAGATAGGTCGCCGTGACCGGGTTGGTCGCAGCGGGCTCCGCGTGCAGGAGCACCCAGGTCGAGCGCTCGGCGCGTCGCGTGACGGTGCGGGCGATGTGCAGCAGCGCCGCGCCGGCACTTCCACCGGGCAGCACGAACGAGTCGAGCTTCGGCAATCCCGCGTTGTGCTCGTCGCACGCCGCCTCGAGCCGCTCGACGTAGGAGTCGTCGACCCGCAGCGTCTCCCACTGCGGGTTGGGCACGATGGGCGTGCACAGGTCGGCGCCGACGTCGAAGAGGTCGTTCTGCACCGACGTGAGGAGGGCGGCCACGCCGGCGTCCAATCCCCCGAGCGCGATGGCGGCGCCGATCGTGGAGTTGGCCTCGTCGACGTCGCCGTACGCCGTCACCCGCGGGTCGGTCTTCGCGACCCGGCTCATATCACCGAGCCCGGTCGTGCCGTCGTCGCCGGTCTTCGTGTAGATCCGCGTCAGGTGGACGGTCGAGGACTCCGCGTCCTCGCCCCGGTGTGCACGAGCCATGCCCGCGACACTACTGGGGACTTCCCGCCTACGATCGCTTTGTGGAGACGTTCGAGGTCACCGGTGGCGCGCGCCTCGCCGGTGACGTGACCGTCACCGGAGCGAAGAACAGCGTGCTCAAGGTGATGGCCGCAGCCCTGCTCGCCGAGGGGACGACGACGCTGTCGCGAGTGCCGGACATCATCGACGTGCCGATCATGAGCGAGATCCTGCGTGAGCTCGGTGCGGAGGTGACGGGGCACGCGCCCGAGGTCGCTATCACCGTGCCCGCCCAGATCGGTCATATCGCCGACTACGAGCACGTACGGCGGATCCGCGGGTCGGTGTGCGTGCTGGGCCCGCTGCTGGCTCGGGCCGGCCGGGCGAAGGTGGCGCTCCCCGGTGGCGACGCGATCGGCTCCCGGGCGCTCGACCTGCACGTCATGGGGCTGGAGCGGCTCGGCGCGAGCTTCGACAACGCTCACGGTTATCTGATCGCCGAGGCCGCGAAGCTCGCGGGCGCGCAGATGTCGCTCGACTTCCCGAGCGTCGGAGCGACCGAGAACATCATGATGGCGGCGGTGCTCGCCGAGGGCTCGACCGTCATCGACAACGCGGCCCGTGAGCCCGAGATCGTCGACCTCTGCGAGATGCTCATCGCGATGGGCGCCCGCATCGACGGCGTCGGCACGTCGACGCTCGAGATCGAGGGTGTCGAGTCGCTGCACCCCAGCCATCACGATGTCGTCCCGGATCGCATCGTGGCCGGGACGTTCGCCTTTGCCGCGGCGATGACGCGAGGCGACATCGGTGTGCACGGTGCGCGCCCCGAGCATCTCGAGCTGGCCCTCGACAAGTTGGTGCAGGCCGGCGCCGTGGTCGCGCAAACCGACGATGGGTTTCGCGTGCGCTGCGATGACCGCCCTCGCGCCGTCGACTTCGTGACGCTGCCCTACCCCGGCTTCCCCACGGATCTGCAACCGATGGCCATCGCCCTCAACGCGATCGCCGACGGGGCCGCGTTCGTCACCGAGAACATCTTCGAGGGCCGGTTCATGTTCATCGACGAGCTGTTGCGGCTCGGCGCCGACGTGCGGACCGACGGTCACCACGCGATCGTGCGTGGCCGCGAGCGGCTGTCCGGTGCTCCGGTTCGGGCGACGGACATCAGGGCCGGCGCCGCGTTGGTGCTGGCCGGGCTCGTCGCCGACGGGGTGACCAGCGTGGCCGACGTGCAGCATGTCGATCGCGGTTACCAGCAGTTCGTGGAGGCGCTGCAGGGTCTCGGCGCGACCATCGTGCGACGCGTGGACGAAACGCTCATCTAGCTCGGTTCGCGGCGCTTCGGACAGATTGCCCTTACTGATTTGTGCGGCGTGGCAACCATCTGGCCTCTGCCTGCGTCCATACCTTGTAACGGCAGAGACAGATGGGAGAGCTGCGATGGATGTCCGGGTTATCTGCCCGGGGTCTGCTCTGGCTCTGACCGGGCGCCTCGGAGCCGCGACGGTTGCCGATGCGCGGGCTGCCCTCAGCGAGGCAGCCGACTCCGGCAGCGGCGACCTCTACGTCGACCTGCACGGGGTCGAGCTGGTCGACGCGACCGGCCTCGGACTTCTCGTGGGCACGCACCGCCGAGCTGACCGTCTCGGCCGCCGGCTGGTGCTCCAGCGAGTGCCCGAGCGCATCGAGCGCTTGCTGCTGGCGACCCGTCTCCATCGGGTGCTGGTCGTCGACCGCGCCGCTGCCGATGTCAGCGTGGAGCTCGACCACCCGATCTCCGCCTGAGGCGACGACCGGCCAGGTCACTGGCTCAGGTCACGTGGACCGTGCCGGTCATCCAGTGATGGAACGAGCACATGAACCCGAAGTCGCCCCGGTAGAAGAACGACACCGACCGGCTGGAGCCACTCGGCATCGTCCCCGTGCCGGTGAAGCCCCCGTGCTGCGGGTCGAACGTGTGTGAGACCGCAGTGGTGTTCGTGACCTTTACCGTGCCGCCGCACTGGATCGTGACACTGGTCGCGCTGAACTTGTAGGGCTGCGCCGGATGGGTGGGGTCGTCCTGCATCGACACACTGGTGCTGTGCGAGTTGGCCGTGCACCGGGAGGGGCTCGCGGTCGTCCTCGTGGGTTTCGGCCGAGGTGCAGGAGTCGTCGGGTGCGTCGGCCGCGACGATGACGTGGCCGGGCCGGCACTGGTCATCGTCGTCGAAGGGCTCGGATCGGTGCTCTGACCTGGGTGTCCGCCATGGCGGTGGTGATGTGTCGAGGTCGTGGTGGTGGGCGACGGGTGTGTGCCGGTGGTGGTAGTGACCACCGGCAGCGACGGTTGCCCGATCGATGGCGCCGCCGAGCCGCCACCACAGGCCGCGGGCACGACAAGTGCAATGGCCACGGCAAGGGTGCTCCCAAGCTTGGAGCGCGGTGTGCGCATGTGGCCCCCGTCACGCCGGCGTGCCCGTCGTTGTCTCCACGGGCGCCATCCGGCGATGGTTCAGGTCGAGCGCGACAGGTCAGTGCAGCAGGCGCTCGATCAGCAGAACGGCACCGAGCACGATCAGCGCAACGCCGGCCAACTGCTCAGCCGAGTCGCGGAATCGCGCAGACAGCTTCGCGCCGACGCGGAACCCGAGCTGAGCGACCAGGAACGCCTGCACTCCGATGGCGATGAGGACCGGCACCACGGGCACCCGCAGGAGCCCGAGAGTGAATCCGATCGCCAGCTCGTCGAGGCTGACACTCAGTCCGAGCAACAGCAGGGCGACCCCACGCGCACCGGCCAGTCGAGCCGCTCGCTCGCCCTCCTCGCTGTCCTGGTGCAGGAGCGTGTAGGCACCGAAGGCCATCAGGATGCCGATGGCGATGTAGTCGGCGGCGGCCCCGAGCGCGTGCCCCAGTGGACCGCCCAGGAGCAACCCCACCGCTGGGGTGCCCCCCTCGAACACGGCGAAGACCAGGCTGAACCGCAGCTGCCGGCGGCGGCTCATGGCAGTCATGCCAACAGCGGCGGCCACCGCGAACGTGTCCAGTGCGAGCGGCAGGATCAGTCCGACAACACGAAGGACCGTCATGCCTGGGAGCTCCCGTCAGGGACGGATGGCGGGGAGCGCCGGCGCCGCGGGTGACTGCGTGCTCGCGGCATGCGGCGGCACCGGGTCGGGGAGCGGCTTGCACAGGTAGTCCGCTCCGTTCCACCGTTTCCGCGCCGGTCGCTTGCCGGTGGCGAGGTACGACGCGATCCGGTTGTCGACACAAGCGTCACCGGAGAGCGTGTCGGCATGCGTCGCACCGCCGGGCTCGGCGATCAGGCTCGAGTGCGGGAACAGGTGACGAGCGACGAGGCTGCCGGAGTAGGGCGTGGCGGCGTCGAGCGTCTCGTCGACGAGAAGCACGCTCGGAACCCGACCACCACGGATCTTCACGGGGGCGTGCGACGGCGCGTGCCAGTAGAGGCACGGCGCGTTGAACCACACGTTGTCCCAGGTGAGGAACGGCGCCTTGGCATAGACACGGTCGTTGTCGGCCTTCCAGCGGCGCCACGTGCCCGGCCACGGTGCGTCCGTGCACTGCACGGCGGAGTAGACCGCGAAGCTGTTGTCGTCGCCCGGTCCGTTGAACGCGACATAGAACGACAGCACCGACTGCCAGTCGTTGTGGTGCACGTAGCCGGCGAAGTCATCGCCGAGCTCGAGCCAGGTGCTGCGGTAGTAGCCCGCATACAGGAACGAGTCGGTCCACTCGTCCGGCCCCAGCTTGCCGCCGGCCGGATGCCGGGCGAGCTTGTTCAGGACGGAGTACCAGAGCTTCTGCACCGCTTTCTCGGTGGTGCCGAGGTGATAGCGGCTGTGGTACTTCGCGACCCACTTGAACCAGATCCTCGAGTTGCGGTCGAACGCACGGTCCTGGTCGAGGTTGGCGGCGTACCAGACCCGATGCGGGTCGACGGTGCTGTCGAGCACCATGCGCTTGATGTGCGTCGGGAACAGCGAGGAGAACACCTGACCGAGGTAGGTGCCGTAGGAGAAGCCGTAGTAGCTGATCTTGCTGACGCCCAGGGCGCGACGGATCTGGTTCATGTCGCGGGCCACGTCCGCGGTGCTCATGTGCTGGATCAGGTCGGGATGCTTCGCTTGGCACTGGTCCGCGTAATGCTTCGACCGCCGTTTCCACACCGACACGAGATGGGCGGTTCGCGGGCGATAGTCCGGGCGGTTGACGTGAAAGTAGTTGGGGACGCAGCGCAGTGCCGGCCTGCTGTCGCCGACGCCACGCGGGTCGAACCCGATCCAGTCGAACTGGCCCCCGACGGTGCCCGGCACGGAGTCACCGAGGGTTGCATAGCTCAGTCCGGCTGCGCCCGGGCCGCCCGGGTTGACCAGGATGACGCCTTGGTAACGAGCCGCGGACGAGGTGTGCTTCACGCGCGAGACGGCGAGCTTGATGTGCTTGCCGTTCGGGTGCGCATAGTCCAGCGGCACCGACAGGAAGCCGCACTGTGCGCCGCGGCTGCTCAAGCCCGGGTCGTTGCAGCCGCCGAAGCTGATGCTCGCGGCCGCGCTCGATCGGGTCGCGTTCTTCGCGGCAGCCGTGACCGGCAGCCCGGTCGTCAGAGTGGCGAACACGACACCCACGCCGAGGACGGCGGTCACCTTCTTCATGGTTTCGACACTAACCTCACGGGTGTGCGCCTTGTCATCGCCCGCTGCAGCGTCGACTACGCCGGTCGGCTGACGGCGCACCTTCCGCTCGCGATCCGGCTGCTGCTCGTCAAAGCCGACGGCAGCGTCTCCGTGCACGCCGACGGCGGCGCCTACAAGCCGCTGAACTGGATGAGCCCGCCCTGCACGTTGCGCGAGGAGCCGGGCCGGTGGACGGTGACGAACAAGGCCGGCGAGCAGCTGCTGATCACCGTCGACGAGGTGCTCCTGGATGCCAGCCACGAGCTCGGTGTCGACCCCGGTCTGGTCAAGGACGGTGTGGAGGCGCATCTACAGCAGCTGCTCGCGGACCGGTGCGAGGTCCTCGGCGCGGGCTGGCGACTGGTACGCCGGGAGTTCCCGACCGACATCGGGCCCGTCGACCTGTTGTGCCGCGATGCCGAGGGCGGGCACGTCGCCGTCGAGATCAAGCGGCGGGGAGAGATCGACGGTGTCGAACAGCTGGCCCGCTATCTCGAGCGGCTCGACCGGGACCCGCTGCTGCGTCCGGTGCGCGGCGTGTTCGCGGCACAGGAGATCAAGCCGCAGGCGCGGGTCCTCGCCGCGCAGCGCGGCATCGACTGCGTGGTGCTCGACTACGACGAGCTGCGCGGCCTCGAGCCGGACACGCCGCGGCTGTGGTGACATGAGCCCGCGCCGTGCCCGTCGCCGCGAGGAGGACGCCCGGCCGCTTCGTACCGAAGGAACGGCTGTCACGGAGGAAGCCTCGGACGGCGACTGGGTCGTTCGGCCGATCACGGCCAGCGCTGCGGTCAAGGACTATCGCTGCCCGGGGTGCGACCACGAGATCCGGATGGCGACCCCGCACGTCGTCGCCTGGCGCGTCGGCGAGGAAGACGCCCGCCGGCACTGGCACCGCGCCTGCTGGGAGGCACGGTTGCGGCGTCGGGTCGGCCGAGGATGACGCGACGATGACGGACATCCGGGCCAACACGGTGCTGCCGGCCCGGCGCACGCCGGTCACGCTGCAGACCGCTGATGGCCTCGAGCTGGTCGGGGAGCTGGCGCTGCCGGCGGACCGGCCACCCGTCGCGACGCTGATCATGCTGCACCCGTTGCCCACCCAGGGCGGGATGATGGACAGCCACCTGTTCCGCAAGGCCGCCAACCGGCTGCCCGCGCTCGCCGGGCTGGCCGTCCTGCGGTTCAACACCCGCGGCACCGCATCCGAGCAAGGTCGCAGCCAGGGCGAGTTCGACAACGGTGAGATGGAAAGGCTCGACGTTGCGGCCGCCCTCGACCGGGTCGAGTACGACGACCTCCCGGCGCCGTGGCTGATCGGCTGGTCGTTCGGCACCGATCTCGCGCTGCGCTACGGCTGTGACCCGTCAGTCGTCGGTGCGGTGCTGCTGGCGCCCCCGTTGAAGTACTCGACCGACGACGACCTGCGCCGCTGGGCCGAGTCGGGCAAGCCACTGGTGGCGATCGTGCCCGAGCTCGACGACTACCTCCGGCCGGAGGAAGCTCGCCGCCGGTTCGCCGTCGTGCCGCAAGCCGAGGTCGTCGCCGTGCCGCGCGCCAAGCACCTGTTCGTCGGCTTCACCGAGACCGTTCTCGACGAGCTCGTCCGGGCGGTCGTGCCGGACGCCCGGGTGCCGCTGCCGCGCCTGTGGCCGGAGCCGGAGCAGTCGGACCGCTAGCCCGTCCCCGAGTACCGTGCGGCACATGGTCGTCGACCTCCACTACCGCGACACGGGAAGTGGCACACCGCTGGTGCTCCTGCACGCCTTCCCGCTGTCGTCTGCGATGTGGTTGGCGCAGCGCGAGGGCCTGGCGGACATCTGCCGGGTGGTGACGCCGGACCAGCGCGGCTTCGGCGGGTCGCCGCTCGGCACCGACGAGCCGGCACTGGACCATGTCGCCGACGACGTCGCCGCGCTGCTCGACGGACTCGGCCTCGACCGGGTCGTGCTCGGCGGGTTGTCGATGGGCGGCTATGCGGTGATGGCGTTTCTCCGCCGGCACGGTGACCGGGTGGCGGGACTGCTGCTGGCCGACACCAAGGCCGGCCCGGACCCGGATGCGGCGAAGCAGAACCGCGAACGCATCGCCCGGCTGGTCACCGACGACCCCGCCAGCAGCGTCCTGGTCGACGAGGTCCTGCCGGCGCTGCTGGGGGAGACCACGATGCGCGAACGGCCGCTGGTTGCCGGGCGCACGAAGGCGTTCGTGCAAGCCGCGCCACCGGCCGCGGTCGCGTGGGCGCAGCGCGCGATGGCGGCCCGGCCGGACTCCTTCGACACCCTGCGGTCGGTCCAGGTGCCGACGCTGGTGAT
>JAVEEH010000180.1 GCA_030840545.1 Frankiaceae bacterium
TCCTCGTCCTTCTCGTATTTGCTGCCGGCTTCGCCATCATTTCCGTCATCGCGGGTTCGCTGACCGGCCCCAAGCGGTTCAACCGCGCGAAGCTCGAGTCTTACGAGTGCGGCATCGAGCCGACGGCGCAAGCCTTTCGCGGCCACAAACTCCCGGTGAAGTACTACCTGACGGCGATGCTGTTCATCGTCTTCGACATCGAGATCATCTTTCTCTACCCGTGGGCTGTGGCGTTCGACAAGCTGGGCATGTTCGGCCTGGTCGAGATGATCCTGTTCATCCTCTCCGTGTTCGTCGTCTACGCCTATGTGTGGCGTCGCGGCGGGCTCGACTGGGACTGACGCATGGGTCTCGAAGAGAAGCTGCCGGACGGCATCCTGCTGACGACGTTGGCAAAGATGCTCAACGTCGCGCGCAAGAACTCGCTGTGGCCGGCGCAGTTCGGCCTGGCCTGCTGCGCCATCGAGATGATGGCCGTCGGTGGTCCGCGCTTCGACATTGCGCGCTTCGGTATGGAGCGGTTCTCGGCGACCCCGCGACAGGCCGACCTCATGATCGTGGCCGGGCGGGTGTCGCAGAAGATGGCGCCGGTCCTCCGCCAGATCTACGACCAGATGCCCGAGCCCAAATGGGTGCTGGCGATGGGTGTCTGCGCGAGCAGCGGTGGCATGTTCAACAACTACGCAATCGTTCAGGGCGTCGACCACGTCGTGCCGGTCGACATGTACCTGCCCGGCTGCCCGCCCCGTCCCGAGATGCTGCTCGACGCGATCCTCAAGCTGCACGACAAGATCAAGGCTGCGCCGATCAGCGGCAAGACCGCGTGGACGACCGTCGACGACTCGCCCTACGAGAAGCCGATCGTGCGTGACACGCGCGTTTCCCGGGGCACCGCATGACCGAGCGTCCCCCCCACGCCGAGCCGCACGACATGTTCGGCGCGTCCGGCTTCGGTGACACGTCGGGCTTCGGCGGCCTGGTCGCCCGCCCGCCACAGCTCGCCTCGTCTCCGCGTCCCTACGGCGGCTGGTTCGACGAAGCCGCCGACACTCTCGAGCAGGCCTACCCGTCGTTCGGCGACGCGGTCGAGCGAGTGGTCGTCCATCGCGGCGAGCTCACGCTGTTCGTCAAGCGCGACGCGATCGTCGAGCTCTGCCAGCTGCTCCGCGACGATCCGCGACTGCGCTTCGAGCACTTCTCCGGCGTCTCCGGCGTCGACTATCCGAACGACCCCACCGGCCGACGCCTGCACGCCGTCTACCACCTGCTGTCGATGACGCACCGACGCCGGCTGCGGCTCGAGGTCGCGGTGTCCGACGCCGACCCGCACGTGCCCAGCGTGACCAACGTCTATCCGACCGCCAACTGGCACGAACGCGAGACCTGGGACTTCTTCGGGATCGTCTTCGACGGCCACCCGGGACTCACGCGCATCGAGATGCCGGACGACTGGCCGGGTCATCCGCAACGCAAGGACTACCCGCTCGGCGGCGTACCGGTCGAATACAAGGGCGCGCAGATCCCTCCGCCGGACGAGCGGAGGTCCTACGCATGAGCGACGCCGGTACGACGTACACGTCGACCTACTCGCCGGACGATCCCTACGGCAGCACGTCGACCGACGAGTCCGGCCGGGTCTTCACCGTCGGTGGTGGCGACTGGGACGAGATCGTCAACGCCGTCGACCCGATGGAGAGCGAACGGATCGTTGTCAACATGGGGCCGCAGCACCCGTCGACACACGGCGTGCTGCGGATGGTGCTCGAGCTCGAAGGCGAGACGGTCGCGCGGTCGCGAGTCGTCATCGGCTACTTGCACACCGGCATCGAGAAGAACATGGAGTTCCGTAACTGGACGCAGGCGGTCACGTTCATCACCCGGTGCGACTACCTGGCTCCGTTCTCCAACGAGCTGACCTACTGCCTGGGCGTCGAGCGGCTGCTCGACATCGAGGACCAGATCCCCGAGCGGGTCAAGGTCATCCGCGTCCTGCTCGCAGAGCTGCAGCGCATCTCCTCGCACCTGGTCTGGCTCGCGACCGGCGGCATGGAGATCGGCGCCATCACGATGATGCTGTTCGGGTTCCGCGAGCGTGAGCAGATCCTCGCGATCCTCGAGATGATCACGGGTCTGCGGATGAACCACGCCTACTTCCGGCCCGGTGGCGTTGCCCAGGACCTGCCGCCGGGTGCGGTCGACCGCATCCGCGAGTTCATCCCCTACATGTACGAGAAAGTCGAGGAGTACGAGTCGCTGCTCAGCGCCAACCCGATCTGGCTGCGCCGGCTCAAGGGCGTCGGCTTCCTCGACACTCGGGGCTGCCTCCAGCTCGGCGTCACCGGCCCGTTGCTGCGCGCGTCCGGTCTGGCCTGGGACCTGCGCAAGGAGATGCCCTACTCGGGCTACGAGAACTACGACTTCGACGTGGTCACTGAGCCTGACGGCGACTGCTTCGCGCGCTACCTCGTGCGCATCAACGAGATCCGTCAGTCGCTGCGCATCATCGAGCAGGCGGTCGACCGGCTGCGCCCCGGCCCGATCATGGTGGCCGACAAGAAGATCGCGTGGCCGGCCCAGCTGGCTCTCGGTGCGGATGGCCTGGGCAACTCCCTCGACCACATTCGCCGCATCATGGGCCAGTCGATGGAGGCGCTGATCCATCACTTCAAGCTCGTGACCGAAGGCTTCCGGGTGCCGGCCGGGCAGGTCTACGTCCCCATCGAGTCGCCCCGCGGCGAGCTCGCGGCGCACATCGTGAGCGACGGCGGCACCCGGCCCTACCGCGTGCATCTGCGGGACCCGTCGTTCGTCAACCTGCAGGCGGTGCCGGCGCTGACCGAAGGCGGAATGATCTCCGACGTCGTCGCGAGCGTGGCGAGCATCGACCCCGTCATGGGCGGGGTGGATCGCTGATGCCGTTCGACGAGCAGACGCGCGAGCGAGCGCGGACCCTGATTGCGCGCTATCCCAAGCCCCGCTCGGCGCTCCTCCCGTTGCTCCATCTCGTGCAGAGCGAGGAGGGCTACGTGACGCCCGCCGGCATCGGGTTCTGCGCCGAGCAGCTCGGTCTCACCAAAGCCGAAGTCGGTGCGGTGGCAACCTTCTACACGATGTACAAGCGTCGTCCGGTCGGCGACTACCACGTCGGTGTGTGCACCAACACGTTGTGCGCCGTGATGGGCGGCGACGCCGTCTACGCAGCGCTCAAGGAGCACCTGGGCGTCGACGGGCAGAACGCCGTCACCGACGACGGCCGGGTCTCACTCGAGCACATCGAGTGCAACGCGGCCTGTGACTACGCCCCCGTCGTGATGGTCAACTGGGAGTTCTTCGACAACCAGACGCCGGAGTCGGCCAAGGCTCTCGTCGACGACCTGCGCGCCGGCACAGCCGTCAAGCCGACCCGAGGCGCCGACTCCGTCTGCACCTGGCGGGAGGCCGAGCGCGTGCTCGCGGGCTTCTACGACGGCCGGGCGGACGAGGGTGCCGCCGCCGGACCCGCAACGCTCGAAGGGCTCAGGCTCGCCGGTCAGCAGGAGGGCACGGACTGATGCGGCTCACCCCCGTGCTGTCCGCCAACTGGGGCAGCGACCGTCCATGGACCCTCGACGGCTACGGCGACTACGCCGGCGCGCGCAAGGCGCTCGCCATGGACCCCGACGCCGTGATCCAGACGGTCAAGGACTCCGGGCTGCGCGGGCGTGGTGGCGCCGGCTTCCCGACCGGCAACAAGTGGGGTTTCATCCCGCAGGGCGACGGCAAGCCGCACTACCTCGTCGTCAACGCCGACGAGTCCGAGCCCGGCACCTGCAAAGACATCCCGATCATGCTCGCCAACCCCCACGTGCTGATCGAGGGCGTCGTCATCGCGTCCTACGCGATCCGGGCCAACCACGCCTTCATCTATGTCCGCGGCGAGGTGCTCCACGTCGTACGCCGGTTGCAGGCAGCCGTGCAGGAGGCCTACGCCGCGGGCATCCTCGGCGGCAACGTCCTCGGCAGCGGCTACGCGCTCGACGTGGTCGTGCACGCCGGCGCCGGCGCCTACATCTGTGGGGAGGAGACGGCGCTCCTCGACTCGCTCGAGGGCTATCGCGGCCAACCCCGGTTGCGCCCGCCGTTTCCTGCCGTCGCCGGCCTCTATGCGAGTCCCACTGTCATCAACAACGTCGAGTCGATCGCCAGCGTCCCGGCGATCCTCGACAAGGGCGTGGAGTGGTTCCGCACGTTCGGGACGGAGAAGTCTCCGGGCTTCACGCTCTACTCGCTGTCCGGGCACGTGACCCGGCCCGGCCAGTACGAAGCCCCGCTCGGCGTCACCCTGCGCGAGCTGCTCGACGTCGCCGGCGGAGTCCGCGAAGGACATCAGCTCAAGTTCTGGACCCCAGGTGGGTCATCGACCCCGATCCTCACGGCGGAGCATCTCGACGTGCCGTTGGACTACGAGGCGATCGGCGAGGCCGGCTCGATGCTCGGCACCAAGGCACTGCAGATCTTCGACGAGACGACCTGCGTGGTGCGCGCCGTTCTGCGCTGGACCGAGTTCTACGCCCACGAGTCATGCGGGAAGTGCACGCCATGCCGGGAGGGGACCTACTGGATGGTGCAGATCCTCCAGCGCCTCGAAGCCGGCTCAGGTGACGCCCAGGACATCGACACGCTGCTCGACGCCTGCGACAACATTCTCGGCCGCTCGTTCTGCGCGCTCGGCGACGGCGCCACGAGCCCGATCACGTCCTCGGTGCAGTACTTCAAAGACGAGTACGTCGCGCACTGGGAGCAGGGCGGTTGCCCGTTCGACCCGACGGCCGCGACGCTGTTCGCGACGGCAACGCAGGGGGCCCGATGACAACGCCGGCTCCTGTCGAGACCGTCACGTGCACGATCGACGGCATCGAGATCACCGTGCCGCGCAACACGCTGATCATCCGCGCTGCGGAGCTGCTCGGCATCCAGGTGCCGCGCTTCTGTGACCACCCGCTGCTCGAGCCGCTCGGCGCTTGCCGCCAGTGCATCGTCGAGGTCGAAGGCCAGCGCAAGCCGCTGACGGCCTGCACGACGACCGTCACCGACGGCATGGTCATCAAGTCACAACTGACATCGCCGGTGGCCGAGAAGGCGCAGCGCGGGACGATCGAGTTCCTGCTGCTCAACCACCCGCTCGACTGCCCGGTCTGCGACAAGGGCGGCGAGTGTCCGCTGCAGAACCAGGCCCTGTCCAACGGGCCGGCCGAGAGCCGGTTCAGGGACGAGAAGCGCACGTTCGAAAAGCCCATCGCCATCTCCTCGCAGGTGCTGCTCGACCGCGAGCGTTGCGTGCTCTGCGCCCGGTGCACCCGCTTCTCGCAGCAGATCGCCGGCGACCCGTTCATCGAGCTGTTCGAGCGCGGTGCCCTGGAGCAGGTCGGTATCTACACCGACGAGCCGTTCCACTCCTACTTCTCGGGCAACACCGTGCAGATCTGCCCGGTGGGTGCGCTGACGGGCACGCAGTACCGCTTCCGCGCCCGCCCCTTCGACCTGGTGTCGACCTCGTCGGTGTGCGAGCACTGCTCGTCCGGCTGTCAGCAGCGCACGGACTGGCGTCGCGGCAAGGTGCTGCGCCGGCTCGCGGGCGCCGACGAGCAGGTCAACGAGGAGTGGAACTGCGACAAGGGCCGTTGGGCCTTCCAGTACGCCACTGCCAAGAATCGGCTGACCGAGCCGCTCGTGCGGGATGCCGACGGCTACCTCGCGGAAGCCTCCTGGACCGAGGCGCTGACCCAAGCGGCCGACGGTCTCGCCGCCTGGACCGGCCGGGTCGGTGTGCTCACCGGTGGCCGGCTGACAGTCGAGGACGCCTACGCCTACGCGAAGTTCGCTCGTGTCGTGCTGGGCACCGACGACATCGACTTCCGGGTGCGGGCGCACTCCGCCGAAGAGCGTGACTTCCTGGCCGCTCGGGTAGCCGGTCGTTATCTCGAGACGACCTACGCCGATCTCGAGGCGGCGCCGACTGTGCTGCTCGCAGGCTTCGAGCCGGAAGAGGAGTCGCCCATCGTCTTCCTCCGGTTGCGCAAGGCCGCGCAGTCCGGCGGGCAGCAGGTGTTCGGTGTCGCGCCCTACCTCTCCAACGGGTTGCGCAAGCTCGGCGGTCGGCTGCTCGCCGCCGCCCCGGGATCTGAGGCCGACCTGCTGACGGCGCTCGGCGCGGCCGACGAACGGCTGGGCGACGCCGGCACCATGGCCGGCGAAGGGCTGCGCAGGCCGGGCGCCGTGATCCTTGTCGGCGAACGACTCGCCAGCTCGTCCGGCGCGCTGTCGGCCGTCGTCCGGTTGGCCGAGTCCACCGGCGCGGGGCGCGCCTGGGGTCCTCGCCGCGCGGGGGGCCGGGGTGCGGTCGAGGCCGGCTGTCTGCCCGGACTGCTCCCCGGCGGCCGACCGGCGGCGGACGCCGCGGCGCGCGCCGAGGTTGCCGCGGTCTGGGGCGATGTGACGCTCGAGGGCGGGACCGGCCGCGACGCCGATGCCATCCTGCGCGCGGCTGCAGCCGGCGAGATCGCACTGGTTGTCGGTGCCGTGGATCCGTCCGACTTCCCGGACCCGGCTCTGGCGCTGGAAGCGCTCGAGAACGCGCCCTACATCGTCAGCCTGGAACTGCGCGAGTCGGCCGTCACCGAACGCGCCGACGTCGTCTTCCCGGTCGCACCTGCGGTCGAGAAGGCCGGCTCCTACCTCGACTGGGAGGGTCGGGCCCGACCGTTCGACGCCACTCTGCAGCCCGGGAGCGGGTCGCAGTCGATCGGCTTGCCGGACGCCCGGGTGCTCGACTGGCTGGCCGAGCAGCGCGGCGTGGCGCTGGGCACCGCAAGCCCGCGTGCCATCCAGGCCGAGATCACCCGCCTCGGCGCCTGGGGCGGCCAACGTCCCGTCGCACCCGACGTCGCGGCGTCCAACCCGCCTGCGCCCGCGGCCGGGCAGGCGGTGCTGTCGACCTGGCACCTGTTGCTCGACGACGGCCGGTTGCAGGACGACGAGCCGCATCTGGCCGGCACCCGCAAGCCCGCGATCGCGTTGTTGTCCGAGACGACGGCGAAGGAGGTCGGCGTCGCGGCCGGCGACCTGCTGACGGTCGGCACCGACCGCGGCTCGATCACGCTGCCGGTGCAGGTCGTGGACCTCCCGGACCGGGTTGTCTGGCTGCCGACCAAGTCGGAGGGCTCGCACGTCCACAACTCCCTCGGCGTGACGTCCGGTGCCGTCGTACGGCTGAGCGCGGGAGCCGCGCGGTGAGCGGCGGAGTGCTCGCCGCGACGTCGAGCGGCGGCGCGCACCTCGGCATCTTCGGGCAGGACCCGTGGTGGCTGATCATCATCAAGACGGTCGTCATCTTCGTCTTCCTGATGCTGACGACGATCCTGATGATCTGGGCCGAGCGCCGCATCATCGGCCGGATGCAGCAGCGCCCCGGACCCAACCGGGTCGGCCCGTTCGGCATGGCCCAGGGGCTCGCCGACGGCGTCAAGCTGATGCTGAAGGAAGACCTCATCCCCGCGCTCGTCGACAAGCCGCTCTACATCCTCGCGCCGCTGGTCTCGACGATCCCGGCGTTCCTGTCCTTCGCCGTCATCCCGGTCGGCCCGGTCGTCTCGATCTTCGGCCACCGCACGCCGCTGCAGATAACCGACCTGCCCGTTGCCGTGCTGTTCATCCTCGCGATGGCCTCGATCGGTGTCTACGGCATCGTGCTCGCGGGCTGGTCGTCGCAGTCGCCGTATCCGTTGCTCGGTGCGTTGCGGTCGGCGGCGCAGGTGATCTCCTACGAAGTCGCGATGGGCCTGTCGCTGGCCGCGGTCTTCCTCTACGCCGGCTCCTTGTCAACCAGCGAGATCGTGACGGCGCAGTCGAAGCTCTGGTATGCGCTCCCGCTGTTCCCGTCGTTCATCATGTATCTCGTCTCGATGATCGGTGAGACCAACCGCGCGCCGTTCGACCTGCCGGAGGCCGAGAGCGAGCTCGTTGCGGGCTTCCACACCGAATATGCGTCCATCAAGTTCGCGATGTTCTTCCTGGCCGAGTACGTCAACATGACGACGGTCTCGGCTCTCGCCGTGACGCTGTTCCTCGGCGGCTGGCATGCCCCGTGGCCGTTGTCGACGTTCGACCACGGCGTGCTCAACACCGGCTGGTGGCCGGTGCTGTGGTTCCTCGGCAAGGTGTTCATCCTGCTGTTCGGCTTCATCTGGCTCCGCGGCACGCTGCCCCGGCTGCGTTACGACCAGTTCATGGCACTCGGCTGGAAGGTGCTCATCCCGGCCAGCCTCGTGTGGATCATGATCGTGGCCGCGTTCCGTGAGCTCACGAACGAAGGCCGGACCCGGCTCCAGACGCTGATCTACGTCGGAATCCCGCTCGCACTGGTCGTGCTCGTCGCGTCGTTCTTCACGGAGAAGTCCGACGACGAGCCCGACGACTCGCTGGAGCCCCCGTCCGGCGGCTATCCGATGCCCGTTCTCACCGACCCAGAGGCCACGGCCACCCTGGAGGTAAGCCGTGACTGAGCCGCGTGACCGCACGCCTGACGCGAGCCCCCCGCCGCAGCAGCAGCCGCCGCCGCGCCCGCGCGGAGTGCTCGGCGACCTGCTCGCCCCAGTGGCGGGCTTCGGCGTCACGTTCCGCACGATGTTCAAGAAGGTCGTCACCGAGGAGTACCCCGAGGAGAAGCTGCCGACGGCGCCGCGCTACCACGGCCGGCACGTGCTCAACCGGCACCCGGACGGGCTCGAGAAATGCATCGGGTGCGAGCTCTGCGCCTGGGCGTGCCCCGCGGACGCCATCTACGTCGAAGGTGCCGACAACACCGAGGAAGAGCGCTTCTCCCCGGGAGAGCGCTACGGCGCGATCTACCAGATCAACTACCTGCGCTGCATCTTCTGCGGCCTGTGCATCGAGGCCTGCCCGACGCGGGCGCTCACGATGACCAACGAGTACGAGCTCGCGGACGACAGCCGTGAGGACCTCATCTATACGAAGGAGCAGCTGCTGTCGCCGTTGCTGGCGGGGATGGAGGCACCGCCCCATCCCATGCGACTCGGCGACAGCGACCAGGACTACTACCTCGGCGGAGCGAGCGGCCCGACTGCGGGAGACGGGGCATGACCGGCCTCGAGGTGCTCGCCGCGCACGGCGCCACGACGACCCACGAGGCCGTCGTCTTCTGGTTCCTGGCGCCGGTTGCGGTGGCCGGCGCGCTCGGACTCGTGCTGGTGCGCAGTGCGGTGCACGCCGCGGTGCTGCTGGCCGTGGTGATGCTGTCGCTCGCCGCCTTCTACACGACCGAGGCGGCACCGTTCCTCGCCGTCGTCCAGGTCGTGGTCTACACCGGCGCCGTCCTCATGCTGTTCCTCTTCGTCCTCATGCTGGTCGGGGTCGACTCCACCGACTCGCTGGTCGAGACGCTGCGCGGCCAACGGCTCGCTGCCGTCGCCCTCGGCCTGGGCTTCGCGGTCCTGCTCGTTGCCGCGATCGCCGGCGCGATCAGCGGGTTCCATCCGAAGGGAGTAGGTGGCGCCGAGGCCGGCAAGGGCAACGTCGTCGCCATCGCTGAGCTGCTGTTCAGCCGCTACGTGTTCGCGTTCGAGGCCACGAGCGCACTTCTCATCACCGCCGGTTTGGGTGCGATGGTGCTCACCCATCGCGAGCCAACGACACCGCGGCTCACACAGAAGGAGCGCATGCTCGAGCGGGTTGCCCGCGGCGGGTCCGGGATGGCTCCGCTGCCCGGTCCGGGTGTCTACGCCGATCACGACGCGGTCGACACCCCGGCACTGCTGCCGGACGGCAGCATCGCGCCTACGAGCGTCCCCGAGTATCTCCAGGTGTCCGCGGCCCGCCCGCACGTCGAGGACGTCGAGCGAGAGCTGGAGGGCCCGTGAGCGTCAACTACTACCTCTACCTGTCGGCGTTGCTGTTCACCATCGGCGCGGTCGGCGTGCTCGTCCGGCGTAACGCGATCGTCGTGTTCATGTGCATCGAGCTGATGCTCAACGCCGTCAACCTCTCGCTCGTGACGTTCGCGCGCATCAACGGCAACCTCGACGGTCAGATCATCGCGTTCTTCGTCATGGTCGTCGCCGCAGCCGAGGTGGTCATCGGCCTCGCGATCATCATGTCCATCTTCCGTGCGCGCCGGTCGGCTTCGGTCGACGACGCCAACCTGCTGAAGTACTGAGGCCGCCGATGACCTTGCAAGCGGCGGCCGGCTATGCGGCGGCGACGGGCACGTTCAAGCTGACGTTCCTGCTCGTCCTGCTGCCCGCGCTGAGCGCCGCGGTGCTCCTGCTGGGTGGCAAGCGGACCAACCCGTGGGGACACCTGCTCGGGTGCGCCGCGCCGATCGCCGCCTTCGTCATCGGCCTGGTGGAGCTGTTGGCGATCACCGGGCGTGACGGCGGGCAGAGCCGGCAGCTCGACCAGCACCTCTTCTCCTGGGTGCCGGTCGCGGGCTTCCACGTCAACGCCAACCTGTTGCTCGACCCGCTGTCACTGGTGTTCGTGCTGCTCATCACCGGCGTCGGCTCACTGATCCACATCTACTCCATCGGCTACATGGAGCACGACCCGGACCGTCGCCGTTTCTTCGGCCAGCTCAACCTGTTCATCGCGGCCATGCTGCTGCTCGTCCTCGCCGACAACTACCTCCTGCTCTACGTCGGCTGGGAGGGCGTCGGCCTGGCGTCCTACCTGCTCATCGGCTTCTGGTCCTACAAGCCGAGCGCCGCCGTCGCGGCCAAGAAGGCGTTCCTCGTCAACCGGGTCGGTGACCTGGGGCTGAGCCTCGCGATCATGCTGATGTTCGCGACGTTCGGGACGGTGTCGTTCACCGGCGTCTTCGCCGGCGCCCACAGTCCCGCCGCGCACGGCGGCACGTTGACGGCGATCGGCCTGCTCCTGTTGTTGGGCGCCTGTGGCAAGAGCGCGCAGGCGCCGCTCCAGTCGTGGCTGCTCGACGCGATGGAAGGCCCGACCCCGGTGTCGGCGCTCATCCACGCCGCGACGATGGTGACGGCCGGGGTCTACCTGGTGGCGAGGTCCGGAGCGATCTTCAACGCGTCGCCGGACGCCCGGTTGCTCGTGCAGATCGTCGGCGCGACGACGCTGGTGATGGGCGCGATCATCGGCTGCGCCTACGACGACATCAAGAAGGTCCTCGCTGCGTCGACCATGAGCCAGATCGGCTACATGATGCTGGCCGTCGGCATCGGGCCCGGCGTCTATGCGATCGGCATCCTGCACCTGCTCACCCACGGCTTCTTCAAGGCCAACATGTTCCTGGGCGCCGGCTCCGTGATGCACGCGATGAACGACGAGGTCAACATGCGCCGCTACGGCGGTCTCCGAAAAGTCATGCCGTGGACCTTCGTCACGTTCGGCTTCGGCTACCTCGCGATCATCGGCATGTTCCCGTTCGCCGGGTTCTTCTCCAAGGACAAGATCATCGAGGCGGCTCTCGACAAGGGCGGGGCGTCGGGCTATCTGCTCGGGTCGATCGCCCTTGCCGGCGCAGCGCTCACGGCCTTCTACATGACCCGGCTGATGATCATGACGTTCTTCGGGCAGCGACGGTGGGCCAGGGACGCCCACCCGCATGAGTCCCCGCGGGTCATGCTCGTGCCGATGGTGCTGCTGGCCGCCGGCTCGCTGCTCGCCGGCTTCCTGCTCATCCTCGGTGGGTCGCTGCAGCACTTCCTCACACCCTCGGTTGGCACGAGCGTCGAGGTGGGCGCGCACACGATCGCGCCGCTCATCCTCAGCCTGCTGACCCTCGCAGTCGCGCTCGGCGGAGCGGCCGCGGCGTGGTTGCTGGTCGGTCGCAAGCCGGTGCCGGTCGAGCAACCGCTCAACGTCAGCAAGCTGACCTGGGCCGCCCGGCGCTCGCTCTACGGTGACGCGCTCAACGAGACGGTTTTCATGCGCCCCGGCCAGTACCTCGCCCGAGCACTCGTCTTCTTCGACGGTCGCGGTGTCGACGGCGCCGTCAACGGCCTCGCCGCGCTCGTCGGCGGCAGCAGCGCGAGGGCCAGGCGCAGCCAGACCGGCTTTGCCCGCTCCTACGCGCTGTCGATGCTCGCCGGCGCGGTCGCCGTCACCGCTGCGCTCCTGCTCGTGAGGGTGGGGTGACTGGCGTGACCTCCTCCGGCGGCTTCCCCTGGGTCACCGTCATCGGCGCGATCCCGCTTGTCGGGCTGGCGCTGATGCTCCTGCTCCCGCGCGGCCGTGACGAGGACTGCAAACGGCTGGCGCTCGGCTCCTCGCTCGCCGCGCTCGTCGGCACGGTCTTCATGTGCGCCGACTTCCACTCCGGCGGCGCGCGCTTCCAGTTCGTGCAGTCCCACGACTGGATCAAGGCCTTCGGCGCGCACTATGCCGTCGGCGTCGACGGCATCGCACTCGCGCTCATCCTCATGACCACTGTGTTGACGCCGATCATCGTGCTCGCCTCCTGGCACGACGCGGACGAGGGTCACCGCAGCGTCCGCACGTTCTTCGCGCTGCTGCTCGCCACCGAAACGATCGTCATCGGCGTGTTCGGGTCGCTCGACGTCTTCCTCTTCTACGTGCTGTTCGAGGCCATGCTGATCCCGATCTACTTCCTGATCGGGTCCTACGGCGGCCCGCGCCGTTCCTACGCAGCCGTGAAGTTCCTGCTCTACTCACTCGCCGGCGGCCTGCTGATGCTCGTGGCCGTCATCGGATTGTTCGTCGTGTCGTCCCACCAGTTGGGCCGCGGGACGTTCGACTACCGGGCGCTCACGACGCTGCACCTCTCCCACGGTGAGCAGATCGCGCTGTTCCTCGGCTTCTTCATTGCCTTCGCCATCAAAGCGCCGCTCTGGCCGTTCCACACCTGGCTGCCCGACGCCGCGGCCGAGGCGCCCACCGGGGTCGCGGTCATGCTCGTCGGCGTCCTGGACAAGGTCGGCACCTTCGGCTTCCTGCGCTTCTGCATCCCGCTGTTCCCCTACGCCGCCAAGACGCTCGCCCCCTACATCCTGGGGCTCTGCGTCACCGGCATCTTGTACGGCGCGCTGCTGGCCATCGGCCAGCGCGACATGAAGCGCCTGGTCGCCTACTCGTCGGTGTCGCACTTCGGCTTCATCGCGCTGGGCGTGTTCGCCTTCACCAGCCAGGGGGGCTCGGGCGCGACCCTCTACATGGTCAACCACGCGTTCTCGACCGGTGCGCTGTTCCTGCTGGTCGGCTTCCTCGCCAGCCGTCGCGGATCCCGTTACATCGACGACTTCGGCGGGGCCGCGAAGGTCGCCCCGTGGCTGGGTGCGGCGTTCCTCGTCGCCGGGCTCTCCGCCCTGTCCCTGCCGGGGCTGTCGACGTTCGTGAGCGAGTTCCTCGTGCTGGTCGGCACCTTCACCGTGCACCGGTGGTTCGCGGTTGTGGCGACCTTCGGCATCGTGCTCGCCGCGGTCTATGTGCTCTGGATGGTGCAGCGCACGATCCACGGCCCGCTGCGGGAGGGTCTGGAGAACATGCGCGACCTCAACTTCCGTGAGGCCTGGGTGATCGCGCCGGTGATGGTGGTGATCGTCGCGCTCGGCATCTATCCCAAGCCGCTGCTCGACGTCATCAACCCGGCGGTGCACGGCAGCTTCTCGACCGTCCGGCCCCACGATCCTGCCCCGCCGGTTCCCGTCACCCTCGGAGGCGCAAAGTGAGCCCGCTCGCGGCCGAGTTCACGGCGCCGTCGATCTCCTACTCGGCGCTCGCGCCGGTGTTCATCGTCTCGGTCGCGGCCGTGGTCGGTGTGCTCGTCGACGCCTTCGCGCCGCGCGCCGCGCGCTGGAACGCCCAGCTGGTCGTCGCGCTCGCCGGGCTGGTCGGCAGCTTTGTCGCCGTGTGCAGCCTCGCCCACACCCGCGAGATCACGGCGGCCGGCGCGATCGTCGTCGACGGCCCGGCCCTGTTCCTCCAAGGCACGATCGCCCTCATCGCGATCGCCAGCGTCCTGCTGGTCGCCGACCGGTCACCGGAGCTGGGTGGCGGTGCGTTCGTCGCGCAGGCCGCTGCGATACCCGGCTCGCCAGATGAGCGCGCCGGCATCGCCGCCGGTCGCGCGCAGACAGAGATCTTCCCGCTGCTGATGTTCGCGGTCGCGGGCATGATGCTCTTCCCCGCTGCCAACGACCTGCTCATGCTCTTCGTCGCGCTCGAGGTGCTCTCGCTTCCGCTCTACCTCATGTGCGGGCTCGCTCGCCGCCGCCGGCTGCTCAGCCAGGAAGCCGCCGTCAAGTACTTCCTGCTGGGCGCGTTCTCCTCGGCGTTCTTCCTCTACGGGCTTGCGCTGCTCTACGGCTACTCCGGCACGATCACGCTGGGCGGCATCCACGACGCCGCCGCGGCCGGCACTCACAACGACGGCCTGCTTTTCCTCGGTCTGGGCCTCCTCGCCGTCGGCCTGCTGTTCAAGGTCGGCGCCGCGCCGTTCCACTCCTGGATCCCGGACGTCTACCAGGGGGCCCCGACACCGGTCACCGCCCTCATGGCGGGAGCGACCAAGGTCGCCGGGTTCGGGGCGCTCCTGCGGGTGCTCTACGTCGCCTTCGGCGGTCTCGGCTGGGACTGGCGGCCGGTTGCCTGGGGCGTCGCGATCGCCACGATGGTCGTGGGCTCGCTGTTCGCGGTGACCCAGACCGACGTCAAGCGCATGCTCGCCTACTCGTCCATCGCCCACGCCGGCTTCATCCTCGTCGGGGTGATCGCGCTGAACCGCTCCGGCCTGTCCGGATCGCTGTTCTACCTGCTGACCTACGGCCTGACGACGATCGGCGCGTTCGGCGTCCTCACGCTGATCCGCGACCCCGACGGCGAGGCCACGCACCTGTCGAGATGGGCCGGGCTGGGTCGCCGATCGCCGCTGATCGCGGGCGTCTTCGCGCTGTTCCTGCTCGGCCTCGCGGGCATCCCGCTGACGTCCGGCTTCACCGCCAAGTTCGCGGTGTTCTCGGCCGGCGTGTCCGGTGGCGCCACCCCGCTGGTCGTCGTCGGCGCGATCACGAGTGCGATGGCCGCGTTCTTCTACGTCCGGGTGATCGTCATGATGTTCTTCGCCGAACCGCTCGCCGACGGACCCGTCGTCGTCGCACCCGGCATGGCGACGGCCGGGGCACTGGCTGTCGCGGCGGCCGCGACCGTCGTTCTGGGTGTCTTCCCCCAGCCGGTGCTCGACCTGGCGAACCACGCCGTACCGTTCTTGCGATGACGCTGGGTTCGCCATGAAGGGGGCAACGGCCGGGCTCGATCTCGCTGATCCAGCGCTGGAGGCGGCGATCCGCTCCGGGCTGGACGCCGTCGAGTCGATGCTGCGCACGTCGGTGAAGAGCGACTATCCCTTCGTCACCGAGACCTCGCAGCATCTCGTGGCGGCGGGCGGCAAACGGTTCCGGCCGCTGATCGTGCTGCTCGCGGCGCAGTTCGGCGACCCGGCGGCTCCGGGCGTCGTGCCGTCGGCGGTCGTCGTCGAGCTCACCCACCTCGCGACGCTCTACCACGACGACGTCATGGACGAGGCGCTGCTGCGCCGCGGGGCCGCGTCGGCCAACAGCCGCTGGGGCAACACGGTCGCGATCCTGACCGGCGACTTCCTCTTCGCGCGGGCATCGGACATCCTCGCCGACCTCGGCCCGGAGGCGGTGCGCCTGCAGGCGCGCACGTTCGAGCGACTCGTCCAAGGCCAGATCCGCGAGACGGTCGGTCCGGAGGGTGATGACGACCCGGTGGCGCACTACCTGCGCGTCGTCGCCGACAAGACCGGGTCGTTGATCGGGACGTCGGGCCGGTTCGGCGCGATGCTCGCCGGTGCCGACGACTCCGTCATCGAGGTGGTGACGCGCTTCGGCGAGCGCATCGGGGTCGCCTTCCAGCTCTCCGACGACCTGCTCGACGTCTCGGCCGAGTCGGCCGCGTCGGGCAAGACACCGGGCACCGATCTGCGCGAGGGGGTGCCGACGCTCCCCGTGCTGCTCCTGCGCCGGTCCGCGGCGCCGACCGATGCCGACCTGCTCGCCGCGCTGGACGGTGATCTCAGCGACGACGCGGTGCTCGAGACCACGCGAGCCGCACTCCGGGCGCACCCGGTGATGAGTGAGGCGCGGGCGGTGCTGCAGAGCTGGGCCGACGACGCCAGCGCGACGCTGGCACCGCTGCCGGACGGGCCGGCCAAGTCGGCGCTCGAGTCACTGTGCGCTTTCGTCGTAGGACGGAGCGGGTAGCACAATGGCGCCGAAGACCGAGGAGGACTCGTGGACCTGACCCCAGGAAAGCGCGGCGGCATCGAGCCCCCGCCTCGCAGCGCATCGTTCGCCGACAAGATGACCTACTACCGGGCGCAGCACACCACCAAGGGCGTCCGAGCCACGCACATCGTCGGCATCCCCGGCGTCGCGTTCGCGATGCCGGTGATCGCGGCCCGGCCCCGGGTCGGGTTGCCGATCTTCTTGGCGTCCTGGGCCCTTCAGGTCGCCGGGCACACGATCTTCGAGAAGAACAGCCCGGCGCTGTCCAAGGGGTTCTTCACGTATCAGTTCTGCGGCCTCGCCTTCTGGTGCGAGGAGATGGTCGATCTCATCTCGGGCAAGGGCCTCGGCGGCAGCGACCAGCCGGTCGTCACGATCCCCGAAGCCGCGACGACCTCGGGCTGATCGCTGACCCCGGCGGGCCTGGGCGCCCTCGAGTGCGTGCCGGCGCTGGACCGGCCTGACCTGCTGGCTGCGCCCGTCGTCCGCTTCCTCGGCAGCTGGTCGCGGGCCGCAGATGTCGCCGTCGCCGAGATCGATCCCGAGCTGGCGGACACCGCGGCGTTCTGCGCCCGTTACGACGTCGGGCTGGACGTGTCGGCGAACTGCGTCATCGTCGAAGGGCGCCGCGGAGCGGAGACCAGGCTGGCGGCGTGCGTCGTGCTGGCCACGACGCGGGCTGACGTGAACGGTGTCGTACGACGCCGGCTCGATGCCCGAAAGGCGTCGTTTGCGTCGATGGAGATCGCCGTCGCCGCGACGGGCATGGAGCACGGTGGCATCACGCCGCCGGGGCTGCCGCCCGAATGGCCGGTGCTGATCGACGCGGCGGTGCTGACAGCCGGCACAGTCGTCATCGGGTCGGGCTTGCGTCGCTCGAAGCTGGTGCTGCCCGCGAGCGCGTTGGCTGACCTGCCCGGAGCGGAGGCCATCGCCGATCTGGCGAAGGTTCACCCGGATGGCGCACAGCCAGTGGTTCCGAAGGTGTAACGCCATGGCCGATGAATGTCATGGGTAGTTGTCAGCGCACCGCTGCACCCATCCGGAGGTCTTCCATGTTGCGTCGCTCTCGAGCCGTCACCCTCATGCTGGCAGGTCCGCTCAGCTTGTTCGCCTACCACCCGCTCCACGCGGTCGCGGCTCCTTCCCACCATGGGTCGACCTGTGACGGCATTGCCGTGACCAAGACGGTCACCTCTCACTCGGCGCACGTCGTGCGCGGCACCAGCCACCGGGACGTCATCAAGATCACTGCTTCCGGCCACGTGGTGCGCGCCGGTCGCGGCAATGACGTCATCTGCGGTTCCCGTGGCCACGACCGCATCTTCGGCGGCGCGGGGAACGACACCATCCTGGCCGGCGGCGGCAACGACGAGGTCAACGGTGGCAGCGGCAGCGACGACCTCAACGGCGGCGCCGGTAGCGATGACATCAACGGTGGCGACGGCAGCGACGTCGAAAACGGTGGCGACGGCAACGACACGCTCGACGGCAACGCCGGTGACGACACGCTCGACGGCAACGGTGGCGATGACACCGAGAACGGCGGCGTCGGTGACGACACCGAGAACGGTGGCTCCGGCGACGACACGCTCGAAGGCAACGGCGGCAACGACGACCTCAACGGTGACGGCGGCGACGACTCGGTCGACGGTGGCACCGGCGACGACAGCGAGGACGGCGGCACCGGCACCGACGACGTCAGCGACAGTGGCAACGACGACAGCGGCGACAGTGGCGACACCAGTGGCGGCGGCGGCGACGCGGTCCGCTAAACCCTGAGCCCCCGCGGAAGGCCCCGTTCGGCAGTCAGCCGGGCGGGGTCTTTCGCGTCACCAGCCGAGAGCCTTGGCGATCAGGTCGTTCATGACCTCGGTGGCGCCGCCGCCGATGCCGAGGATTCGCGCGTCGCGATAGTGCCGCTCGACCTCGGTGCCGCGCATGTAGCCGGCGCCGCCGTGGAGCTGCACTGCCTCGTTGACCACGAACTCGCACGCCGCGACGCACTGGTTCTTCGCGATCGCTGCCTCGGCGAACACTTGCTCCCCGGCGGCGTGCCGCTCCACGACGTGGTGGGCATAGACCCGGGAGACCTCCACCGCGCGCTTCATCTCCACGAGCTTGTGCCGCACGACCTGCTTGGCGATGAGCGGCTTGCCGAACGCTGTGCGGTTGCGCACCCATTCGATGGTCAGATCGAGCGCTCGCTGTGCCATGCCATAG
>JAVEEH010000218.1 GCA_030840545.1 Frankiaceae bacterium
CAGCCGGCACCTCCATGCCGGGAAACCTGAGAGGGAAACCCATCGTGAGCCGTCGCCTCGTCATCACCGGAATCGCCGCTGCCGGTGTCCTCGGTGCCGTCGTCCCGTCGTTCGCCCAGAGCTCGGCGCAGTCGTTGCCGGTCACCGTTCACACCGACACCCACAACGGCGTAGCCGTCGGTGTCGACATCCAAGGCCGTCCGGGTGTCGGCGCGGCCGTCACGCCGGACGGCAAGGCGTGCGTGGGGGTGAGCCTGCAGGTGCCGTTCTGCACCCCCGGTGGCATCATCGGCGGCGCCCACACCGGTGCGACGGCGCAGCAGCTCCCGCCGGGCGGCGTCGTGATCCGCCACGACGACAACGGCACGGCGATCGGTGTCGGCAACGTTGGCGTCATCATCGAGAAGGACGGCACGATCTGCCCGGTCGTCAGCACGCAGAGCTGGCGCTGCATCCCGGGCGGCTAGCCGCCCCGCTGGGCATTCGCCGGCCGGTTTGAGCGGCGGAAGTGTCGGACTTTCGTGATTCGATCGGGTCGATGGCTTCCACTCGACCCGGTTTCCGGCTCGTCCGTCCCGCGGTCGGGCCGGTCGCGGTGCCCGTGCTCGACCAGTCCCAGCGCCAGGTGGTCGAGCACCCGAGCGGTCCGCTGCTGGTCCTGGCCGGCCCGGGCACCGGAAAGACGACGACCCTCGTCGAATCCGTCGTCGAACGGGTCGACCGGGGAGCCGATCCCGATCAGGTCCTGGTTCTCACGTTCAGCCGCAAGGCCGCCGACGAGCTCCGCGAGCGGATCGCTTCGCGGCTTGGCCGCACCGTCGCGGAGCCCGCCGCCTACACGTTCCACTCGTGGTGCTTCGCCCTGCTGCGAGCGCATGCCGAGCCCGGCCGGTTGCCGCGGCTGCTCTCCCAGCCCGAGCGCGATGTGCGCATCCGCGAGCTGCTGCGCGGCCACGCCGAAGGCGCGGGCGTCGTCGACTGGCCGGCTGCGCTGCGGCCCGCGCTGCTCACCCGCGGGTTCGCCCGGGAGGTGGCCGCGCTGTTCGACCGGGCTCGCGAGCGCGGGCTCGACGGCTCCGGACTGCGCGCGCTCGCCACCGTGCACGGTCGACAGGCCTGGTACGCCGCCGGTGCGTTCCTCGACGAGTTCCTTGACGTGCTCGATGCGCGGGTCGAGGTCGACTACGCGGGCTTGGTCGTGGCCGCGGGGGAGCTGTTGGCGCGGCCCGACATAGCCGCCAGGATCCGTGACCGCTACCCGGTCGTCTTCGTCGATGAGTACCAGGACACCGATCCGTCCCAGGAGCGGTTGCTGCAAGCGCTGGCCGGCGGGGGTCGTGACCTCGTCGTCGTGGGCGACCCCGACCAGTCGATCTACGGGTTTCGCGGCGCGGAGGTCGCCAACATCCTCAGCTTCGCCGACCGCTTTCCGACAGCGGCCGGCCTCCCGGCCACGGTGCTCACGCTGCAGGTCTCCCGGCGCACCGGCGGCGACCTGCTGGCGGCGTCCCGGGTGATCGCCGAGCGGCTGCCCACGCCCGGTCTGGAGGTCGACGCCCGGCTGGCCCACCGGGCGCTGAGCTCCGAAGGCCGCGATGCGTCAGCCCCCCAGCTGCGCCTGTTTCCGTCGCCGGCCGAGGAGGTGACCGGCATCGCTGACCTGTTGCGTCGCGCCCACCTCGAGGACGACATGCCGTGGCGTGAGATGGCGGTCCTGGTGCGCTCCGGCACCCGGAGCCTGCCGGTCCTGCGCCGTGCGCTGGTCGCGGCCGGCGTCCCGGTGGCAGTCGCGGCGGACGACCTGCCGATCGCGCGTGACCCGGCGGTGGCGCCGTTGCTCATCGGCCTCCGGGTTGCCGGCGACGGTCTGGCGACGATGACCGACGACGAGGCTCGCGTTCTGCTCGGCTCACCGCTGACCCGGACGCGCCCGGCTGTGCTTCGTGCGCTCGGACGCCGGCTCCGCGCGCTGGCGCGGGCGACGGACGTCGCAGTGCCGTCGTCGTCGGCGACGCTGATCCGCGAGGCGCTCGTCGACCCGGCTGAGCTCGCGACCGTCGACGACTGGATGGCCACGCCGCTGCGTCGCCTGCACGGGGTCCTCGCAGGCGCGCGCGACGCGCTCGAAGCCGGCGGCACGCCGGAAGAGGCGCTGTGGGTGCTCTGGCACGACTCGGGATGGTCCAACCGACTCGCCCGCGAGGCAGCCGGCAGCGGTGCACTCGCTCGCAGCGCCGACCGGGACCTCGATGCGGTCGTCGGACTGTTCGAGGCGGCCGCCCGACTCGAGGAGCGCGAGCCCAGGGCCGGAGTCTCGACCCTGCTCGACGAGCTCGGCATGCAGGAGATCCCGGGCGCTGCCCAGGAGGAGCGCGCCGGTGCGCCGGATGCCGTTCGACTGCTCACTGCCCACCGCTCCAAGGGGCTGGAGTGGGATCTCGTCATCGTCGCGGCGCTGCAGGAAGACATCTGGCCGGACCTGCGCCGACGCGGTTCGCTGCTCGACGCCGACCGAGTCGACGTCGGCGAGCTGCGACCGGCGCCAACCGTGCAGTCGCTCCTGACGGACGAGCGCCGGCTCTTCTACGTCGCCATGACGCGGGCCAGGCGCCGGCTCGTGTTGACGGCGGTCCGCGCCCTCGACGAGTCGGGCGTGCAGCCGTCGCGGTTCCTCGACGACCTGGTCGACGACCTGCCACCCACCCGGCTCGCAGGCACCGACCTGCTGTCGCCGTCATCGCTCGTCGCGCGGCTTCGTCGGGTGCTTCAGGACGACGGCGAGTCCGCCGGCATCAAAGCGGCCGCGGCCCGCCGCCTCGCCGCCCTCACGTCGGCCGAGGCCCCGGACGGCGCACGGCTCGTCCCCGTGGCGGATCCCACCGCCTGGTGGGGGCTCGCCGACTGGACACCGGGAGTGGTGCCGCTGCACGACCCGGAGCAGCCGCTCAGGCTGTCCGGCTCTTCGGTGGCGGGCTACGAGAGCTGCCCGCTCAAGTGGTTCTTCGAGCACGAGGTGCGCGCCCGCGGTGCCTCCACGGTTGCGCAGGGTTTCGGCACCGTCGTGCACGCGCTCGCGCAGCTTGTCGCCGAGGACAAGCTGCCGGCTGACGCGGATGCGTTGGTCGAGCAGATGGACGAGGTGTGGTCGGCCCTCGGGTTCGAAGCCGCCTGGCAACGCGACCGCGAGCGTGAGGAAGCCCGCCGGGCGTTGCAGCGCCTGATCCAATGGCTGAGCGCTCGCGACGACCGGCATCCGCTCGACAGCGAGGCCGAGTTCGAGGTGGCTGTCGGCGACGTGCTGCTGCGCGGGGCGGCTGACCGGCTCGAGATCGATGACGCAGGGCGGATTCACGTCATCGACTTCAAGACGAGCCGGACCGTTCCATCGGTCGCGGACGCCGAGCGGCACCCCCAGCTCGCGGTCTACCAGCTGGCGGTCCGCGAGGGCGGCTTCGCCGGCGTCACCGGCGACTCGCCGCAGCTGGGTGGTGCCGAGCTGGTGTTCCTGCGCAAGGAGATGAGCGGCGGCCTGCCCGGTCGAAGGACCCAGGGCGCATTGCCCGACGAGCGACCGACTTGGGCAGACGACCTGCTCGACCGGACCGCGAGTGGCGTGCGTGCCGAGCTCTTCCCGGCGCGACCCAACGCCACCTGCGACATCTGCGCGTTCCGCGCCTCCTGCCCGGCGCAGGACGCCGGCGAGCAGGTGGTCCGATGACGATCACCGCGGATGCCAAGGGCCACTACTTGCGCGAGCTGCTGTCGACGCCGTTCACCGACGAACAGCTCGAGGTCATCACGGCCGGTCTGTCGCCGCAGCTCGTGGTTGCGGGGGCCGGCTCGGGCAAGACGACCGTGATCGCTGCCCGCGTCGTACATCTGGTGGCGTTCCACGGCGTCGCGCCGGCGCAGGTGCTCGGACTGACGTTCACCAACAAGGCCGCCGGACAGCTGTCCCTGTCGGTGCGCAACGCTCTGCGCCGGCTGCGTGCGCACGATGTCGTCGACGACACACCGACCGTGGCGACCTATCACTCCTATGCCGCCGGCATCGTGCGGGACCACGCGTTGCGCATCGGCCGCGAGCCGATGACGACACTGCTGACGGAGGCCGGGCGCTGGCAACTGGCGATGCGGGTGGTGCGCGCCGCACCGGGACCGTTTCGCTGGCTGACCTGGCAACCGGCCTACCTGGCGACGAGCATGCTCGCCCTCGACGGCGAGATGGCCGAACACCTGTGCGCCGCCGAACGGCTACGGGCCTTCGACCAGAGCATCGTCGGCGAGATCGAAGGCTTGCCCAAGTTGACGCAGAAGCTGACCGACTGCGCCGAGGCAGCCAAAGCCCGCGACGAGCTGCTTGGTCTCGTCGACTCCTATCGCATCGAGAAGGCCCGGCTCGACCTCATCGACTACGGCGACCAGGTCGCTCTCGCGGCTGAGATCGTGCAACGTTCGGAGGAGGTGTGCGCGATCGAGCGCGAACGCTACGCCGTCGTGCTCCTCGACGAATACCAGGACACCGGCGTCGCACAACGCACCTTGCTGGCGCAGCTGTTCGGGCCGGAGCACGCCGTGACGGCCGTGGGTGACCCCAACCAGGCGATCTACGGGTGGCGCGGTGCGTCGGTGGGCAACCTGCTGCGCTTCCGCGAGCACTTCGGCGGGGACGGCCCGGCCCTGCCACTGATGACCAGCTTCCGGTGCGGTGGTCGCATCCTCGATGCTGCCAACGCGTTGGCAGCGCCGCTGCTCGCATCACCCGGTGCGCAGCGTCGGCCCAAGGTCGATGTCTCGCCGCTGACCGCACCACCGGGTGGCGAGGACGCAGGCGAGATCCGGCTGGCTCTGCTCGAGCGGGTCGACCAGGAGGCCGACTGGGTCGGCGACCAGATCGCGGCAGCGGTGCACGACGAGGACATCGCGCCGGGCAAGATCGCGGTGCTGTGCCGGCGGCGGGTCGACTTCCCGCTGCTGCACCGGGCGCTGGTCGACCGTGGCGTGCCCGTCGAGGTGGTGGGGCTCGGCGGCCTGCTCGAGATGCCGGAGGTCGCCGACCTGGTGGCGACCTTGCGGGTGCTGGTCGAGCCGACGGCCAACGCGGCGCTGCTCCGGTTGCTCACGGGCCCGCGGTGGCGCATCGGCGCCCGTGATCTTGCGTCGCTGGGACGACGTGCTCAGCGGCTGGCTGCCGTCCAACGCGTCGAGGCGAACGACGACGACATCCGCGCAGCCCTGCGCAAGGCGACCGAGTCCGTCGACCCCGTCGAGGTTGCCTCCTTGCTCGATGCGATGGACACCGTCGACGCGGACACCCCCGATCTCTCGCCGGAGGCGCTCACACGCCTCCGGTCCCTGCGGGCCGAGCTCACCGATCTGCGTGTGTCGCTCGGCCAGCCGATCGTCGAGCTGGCCACGGAGGTCGTGCGCCGGACCGGCCTCGACGTGGAGCTCGAGGCCGAGCCGGCGGAAGTCGCGGCCGCTCGCGTGGCCAACCTCGCGGCGTTCCTCGACCACGCCGCGCAGTTCACCGGACTCGAGGGGGAGAGCGACCTCGCGTCGTTCCTGGCGTGGCTCGACGCCGCGGTCGCCGCCGAGTCGGGGCTTGACGTCGGGGGTGTCTCGGACGCCAACACCGTCAAGCTGTTGACCGTGCACAAGGCCAAGGGGCTGGAGTGGGACGTCGTCGCCGTCCCCGGCCTGACCGCCAAGGTCTTTCCCAGCGACCGTGGCCGGTTGCGCTGGACGAAGAACGCGGCGGTCCTGCCATTCCCGTGTCGCGGCGACGAGGCGGACCTGCCGCGACTGGCTTCTCTGACGACGAAGGGCATCGACACGTTCAAGACCGATTGCGGTGACGACGACGCTGACGAGGAGCGCCGCCTCGGTTATGTCGCTGTCACCCGGGCGCGCAGCCGGCTGCTGGCGAGTGGCTACTGGTGGGGCGCCACCCGGCAGCAGCCGATGGGACCGTCGCTCCTGCTCGCAGAGCTCGCGGCGCTGGCCGATCGCGGTCTCGTCGCGGTGGACCAGTGGGCCGACGCGCCTGACGATCTCGCCAACCCCGTCGCCGCTGATGCGGGCGGCGACGTCTCGTGGCCTCGGGCTTACGACGAGGCGGCGCTGCACCGCCGGCGTACCGCGGCGGCGCAGGTGCGGGAGGCGATCGCCGGACGGGTCGACGAGCCGGCGCCCGTTGAGCTCTCTGGCATGGAACGCGGCCGGGTCGAGCGCTGGGACGAGGAGTCACGGCTCCTGCTCGACGAGCTGCTCCGGCAGCGGATCGCGGTCCGCGAGGTGCCGTTGCCGCGCCGCCTGACGGCAAGCCAGGTCGTGGTGTTGGCGCACGACCCGGACGAGCTCGCGCAGATGCTCGCGCGGCCGATGCCGGTCCGGCCCCAACCGCAGGCTCGGCGGGGGTCGAGGTTCCACCAGTGGGTCGAGGACCTCTACGGCGCGACCGCTCTGCTCGAGCCGGACGACCTGCCCGGTGCCGGCGACGCCGACCTCACCGACGCCGATCTGCTCTCGCTGCAGGAGAAGTTCCTCGCCGACGGCTGGGGCGATCGGCGCCCGGTCGCCGTGGAGCAGCCCTTCGAGCTCGTCGTCGGCGGGCGGTTGATCCGTGGCCGCATCGACGCGGTCTATCCGCGCGACGGCGGCGGCTACGACGTCATCGACTACAAGACCGGGTCGATCCCGAAGGACTTCGCGGCCGCGTCGCTGCAGCTTTCGGTCTACCGGCTCGCCTGGGCCGACCTGCGCGGCGTCGAACCGGTGGAGGTCGACGCCGGGTTCCTCTACGTGCGCACCGGCACCGTGAAGCGACCTGACCGCCTGCTGTCGCGAGAGGACCTCGCGGCCCTCGTCAGCCCACCCATCGCGTAATACGGCCCTTCTATGGGCTGTATCCCGCGATTGGGTGGGGTCCTAGGGTTGCCGGGTGGCTGACAGCGACGTCAAGCAGTGGGTCCAGGCCCATCGGGACGAGTTCCTGGCCGACCTGGTCGCGTGGTTGAAGATCCCGTCGGTGTCGGCCGACCCGCAGCGCTCCGGCGACGTGGCGGGGTCGGCGCAGTGGCTGGCCGGCGCGTTGCGGCAGACCGGATTCCCGACGGTGGAGATCTGGCCGACTCCCGGAGCGCCGGCGGTCTTCGCGGAATGGCCCGCGGCTGACCCGAGCGCTCCCGCGGTCGTTGTCTATGGCCACCACGACGTGCAACCGGTCGACCCGGAGGAGCTGTGGGAGACGCCGCCGTTCGCGCCGGAGCTCCGCGGCGAGGAGCTGTTCGGTCGAGGGACCGCGGATGACAAGGGGCAGGTGGCGTTCCACCTGCTCGGGCTGCGTGCGCTGCTGGAGACGACCGGTGCCACCGCGCCGCCGGTGACGTTGCGGTTCCTCATCGAAGGTGAGGAGGAGAGCGGCTCGCCGCACTTCCGCAGGTTGCTCGAGCAGCGGCGCGACCGGCTGCGTTGCGATGTGGTTGTTGTCTCCGACACCGGCATGTGGGGGCGGGACACCCCGACGATCTGCACCGGCATGCGCGGCATGATCGACTGCCAGGTCGACCTGCACGGGCCGGACGTCGACCTGCACTCGGGCTCGTTCGGCGGCGCGGTGCCCAACCCGCTGCAAGCGATGGCGGACCTTGTTGCCGGGCTCCACGACGAGGGCCGTCGCGTCACCCTGGCCGGGTTCTACGACGCCGTCCGGCCCGTGAGCGACCGCGAGCGCGAGCTGATCGCGCGCCTGCCTTACGACGAGGCCGAGTGGCTCGCCCAGGCGGCGAGCCGGGCAACCTTCGGCGAGGAGGGCTTCTCGACACTCGAGCGGGTCTGGACCCGGCCGACCTGCGAGGTGCATGGCATCTGGGGCGGCTATACCGGGCCGGGGCACAAGACGATCGTGCCGACCGATGCGCACGCGAAGATCTCCTTCCGGCTCGTCGCCGATCAGGAGCCGCTCGAGGTCAGGAAGGCGATGGACGCCTACGTCGCGTCCGCCGTGCCCACCGGGATCGACGCAACAGTCGAGTGGTTCGGCGACGGAGTCCGTCCGTGCCTGACACCGCTGGACGAACCTGCGCTGAAGGCGACCACCCGCGCGATGGAGCGCGCGTTCGGCCGCGAGGTCCTCTACACCCGGGAGGGCGGCAGCGGACCGGAGGCCGACCTGGCGCAGGTGTTGGAGGCACCGGTGGTGTTCCTCGGTGTGGGACTGCCGGAGGACCAGATCCACGCGCCGAACGAACGGGTGGTGTTCCCGTTGCTGCTGACGGGCGCCGAGGCGGCGGCCTACCTCTGGGACGAGCTCGCCACGATGCCGCGGTGAACAGCCCGGCGCTGTCCCGTTCGGCGCTCGACCGCGCGGCCGACAAGCGGCGTGACGAGTCGTGGCTCGCCGCTGCATGGAAGACCGGCCGGTTGCTCGTCATCGATGCCGAGCGCCGCGCGGCGGCGGACGACGACGGCTTGCTGTTGGTCGACACCGACGGCTTCGACGGCGAGCGGTATTTCCTCGGCCTGGACGCGACGGGCACGGCGTACTGGTCCGGTGTCGGTGAGCTGCCGCGACGACTCGGCGCCCGGCCGGTGACGGTCCGCGACGTCGGCGCGATGCTGTCCGACCGGGATGCCGGGCTCTATGTCACCGCCGTCGGGCTCGCCAACTGGCACGAGACACATCCACGATGCCCGCGATGTGGCACGGCGACCGAACCGACCGCGGGAGGGTGGGTGCGCCGCTGTCCCGCGGACGGGAGCGACCACTTCCCGCGCACCGACCCGGCGGTGATCGTCCTCATCCACGACGGCGGCGACCGATGCCTGCTCGGCCGGCAACCGACGTGGCCGCGCGGCCGTTACTCGACGCTCGCCGGTTTCGTCGAGCCGGGAGAGTCCCTGGAGCACGCCGTCGTCCGCGAGATCCGTGAGGAGAGCGGTGTCGACGTCGACGACATCGTCTATCGGGGCAGTCAGCCGTGGCCCTTCCCGGCATCGCTGATGCTCGGGTTCGAAGCACGTGCAGTCGGTGGCGAGGCGAAAGTCTCCGACGACGAGCTGGAGGACGTGCGGTGGTTCACTCGCGACGACCTGCGCCGAGGAGAGCCCAGGTTGCCGCCGCCGGCGTCTATCGCGCACTGGCTGATCGCCGGCTGGCTGTCGCGCGAGTCGTGACGTGACCCGGTTGAAGCTCGACCCGGTGCACCGTCGGCTGTTGTTGCTCCTCGCGGTCGCGTGCTTCTCCGAGGGCTTCGACTTCGCATTGCTGACCGTTGTGCTGCCGCAGGTGCGGCACACGTTCCACCTCACCCACGTGCACGCCGACCTGTGGGTTGCCGCGCTCTATCTGGGCGCATTGCCCGCGCTCGCCCTCGGCCGGCGTGCTGACCGGCGTGGCCGTCGACAGGTGCTGCTGTTTGCAATCGTCGGCTATACCCTCGCCGCCGCGCTGACGGCGGCTGCACCCAACATCGAGACCTACGTCGCCTGCCAGTTCGTCGCCCGCTGCTTCATCGCCACCCAGATCGCGGTCGCGTGGACGATGGCCGCCGAGGACCTGCCTGCCGACCGCCGCGGTTTCGGCTTCGGGGTGCTGGCGTTGTCCAGCGCGCTCGGAACCGGATTCTGCGCCATCGTCGAAGCGGTCGTGCTGAGCCCGCTCAACGCGTCGTGGCGGTGGCTCTATCTGTGCGCGCTGCCGTTCCTGCTTGTCGTGGCCTACCTGCACCGCCGGCTGCCCGAGAGCGCTCGCTATCTGCGGCTGCAGGACAGCACCCACGCCGTGCAGCGGCTCTCGATGCTGACCCGGCCCCCTTACCGTCGCCCACTGGCGTTGATCTGCCTCACCGTGCTCCTCGCGAACCTCACGACGGAGGCGACCGTCTTCGCCGTCGACTTCCTCGAGACCGGCCGTGGCCTGTCCGACTCGTCCGCCAACCTGCTGCTCGTCGCCGCCGGCGCCGCTGCGCTGCCCGTGCTCATCGTGGCCGGTCGCATGAGCGACCGTCTCGGTCGGCGCCGCGTCTGCATCGCCGGCCTCCTCGTCCAGGCCACCGGGTTGCTGCTGTTCTTCCTCGCCGCCCGCGGGACCGTGGCGCTCGGTCTCGCGTTGATGCTCACCTACATCGGATTGTTCGCGGCCTGGACGACCGGCACGGCGTTTGCCGTTGAAGCGTTCCCCACGTCGCTGCGGGCCGGGGCGAGCTCGGCCGCGTCGATGGCCAAGCTGCTCGGACAGGCATCGAGCTTCGCCCTGGCCGCCGCGCTGTCAACGATCACGCACCGCTCGTCGGTGACGATCAGTGTGCTCGTGGTCGGGCCGTTCACGGCCGCGTTGATCGTCGCGTTCCTGCTCCCGGAGACCAGCCGGACCGAGCTGACGGACGTCGCCGTCCCCGAGCCGGTCGGCTCAGGCGAGCCGTCGGTTGCCGGCCTGCCCGGTCGGCGCCTGGGCTAGTCCGGCGACGAGGGCGTTGACCAGGGCGGGCACATCCTCGGTCGCGACCTGGGAGGTCGCGACGCAGACGTCGTTGCGCCAGATGCTCAGCACCACGGAGCCGAGCTCGTGGTGCCAGGAAAGGCGGAGGGCTCGGCCGGCGTCGCGTTGGTCCAGGCAGACCACTCCATTGACGGGGAGGGGCGCGACGCCGGCCATTGCCGCATCCTGCGCCTGTCGATAGCGGACGTCCAGACCCCGTTCGGGTGGTTCGGAGGTCACCCCCGGCAGAGCCGGGGACCGCCGTCCTGGCGGGCCGACCAGGTGCCCGGCGCGGCACCGGGCGCCCGGTTGGCGACGCTCGGGTAGATGACCAGCAGCCGGCAGTCTCGGTCGAGCGCGATGCCGAAGTCGTCGTTGGCCCGGCTGCACTGCAGCCCGTTCTCGGCTCCCGCCAGCGGGCCGCTCGCACAGGAGCCACCCATGTCGTTGGCGGTCTGCGCATACGACGGCCGACGGTCGATGACAGCGTGCGTGATGCGAGCGGACGGGCCGGTGGCCCGGCGCACGGTCGCCAGCCGCAACGACCATCGTGGCGCCGAGCCCTGGGCAGGTGTGCCCTGGTAGTAGGCGACGGCGATGGAACCAGGTGCCCCGGCGACCAGGGTGGGGTCATAGGTGCCCACCGGCGAACCGCTCGTGACCGTGACGGGCGCGGACCATCGCGCGCCGCCGGGCCGGGCCCAGACATAGCGGATCGCTGCCTTGCTGAAGTCGGGGTAAGGATGCGCGGTCTGCGCGAAGGCGACGTAGACCGTCCCGGCCGGGTCGACCGCGGCCGACTCGAACGACGCCGAGAGTGTGTCGGGTGCGGCGTCGTAGGCAAGTGAGTCGGTCCAGCTGCCCGCCGAACCGTCGGTGGACGTGGCGACCCACACCCGCGTCTCACCCACCACGTTGATCTCGAAGGTGCCGGTGGCCGACGCACCGCAGCCGCCGGCGAGCGACGACCGTGTCCCGAACACCGCGTAGATCCGGCCGCTGCGCTGATCGACGGCAACTGCTGACGGGGCACCGGAGTCGGCGCACTGCAGGTCGAGGAAGGCCTGCGAGCCGGGGAGCGCGATCGGCACCGGCGGACCGAAGGTCGCGCCGCCGTCGACCGATGTCGCGACGAACATCTCGTGTCCGGCAGCGCCGGAGAACAGGTTGTGGAAAAGCAGGTAGACCCGCGGCTGGTGCGTGGTCGGATCGTTCGGACCGACCGCGAGCCACGGTCGGTCGGTGTCGGCGTACGACGTGCCCGTCGACGCGGTCCAGGTGCGGCCACGGTCGTCGGTGTAGCCGGTGACGAAGCGCAGCGAGGCGCCGTCGAGCTCCGTCACGATCACCCGGCCGGTGCGCGTGACCACGATGTCGGTGTCCACGCTGGGCGCGGTCTGGCCGGGCAGCTCGTTGGGCGTTCGGGTCCAGTGCCGCCCGTCGCGCGCGGACAGGACGATGGCGTCGCCCGTGTGGGCGTCGTTGGTGACGGTCCATGCGGTGCCGTCCGGGGCGACTGCGACCCGGGGTTCGGTCCACCCTGAGGGCATCGTCGCGACCAGCATGGGCCGGCCGAAATGCGCGACGGACGGACCGGCGCCGGCCACCGACGGCACGAGCGTCGACAGCCCCGCAACGGCTGCACTCAGCAGCACCCGGCGACGCATGGTGGAGGTCTTCGCCGGACAGATCGCCGGACCTGCCCCGTCAGGCCGGGGCTGTTCCGCTCTGTCGTTTGGCGTCGGTCAGCGTCGGGCCGCCGGCGAAGGCCTGCGCGATCGACATCCACTCGGTGGCGAGCGGCCCGGTCACGTCGAGGTCGGTGTCCTGCACCAGCCGGCGCTGCGTCACGACGAGGCAGAAGTCCTCCGCTGACCCGACCACGCGGTCGGCGGCATCGAGGTCTCCCCAGCGCCACGTCGACCCGTCCGGTCCCTGCAGCGCGACGTGCACGTCGCCGGTCGGCACCGCCATCCCGCGGACGGCGTAGGAGAAGCCCCGGGTGCGTACGCCGAGGTGGCAGATGTGACGCAGCCGTGCGGTCGGTTCACGGCGGATTCCCAACGCGTCGGCGATGTCCTGACCGTGCGCCCAGTACTCCATCAGACGAGCCGTGGCGAAGGACGCGGGTGACATCGGCGGGCCATACCAGGGGACCTTCACCGCCGGGTCGGCAGCGGCGAGGGCAGCGAGCAGGTCGGCGCGAGTGCGTCGCCAAACGTCGGGAAGCTCGTCGCCGAGGGCACGCCCCTCGCCGATCGTGCGCACCGTCCAGCCGTCCACGTCGGCGTAGATCGCGGTCAACCCGGCGGTGAACGCGTCCGGGTCGACGAGGGCGGTGGTCGCCTCTCGGTCGAAGAACCACAAGTGCGAGACGGTGTCTGCGACGCTCCATCCCTCAGCCGGCGTTGCCCGGGCCAGATCGGCACCTGCGACATGACCGTCGAGATCCGCATGCTCGTCGCGCAGGTCGTCCAGCAAGGAGGTCATGTCCGCAGCCACGCGCGCGACCGTAGCAGCGGGGCCGGGGCCGGCGGCCGCGTGCCTGCGTGCGAGTCAGCGCCGGCCGGCGAGCTCGGGGGGCAGTGGCACGGACGGGTCGCTCGCCGACGCGATGACCATGCGCGCGAGGTCGTGCACCTTCTTGCCGCGTGACCGGGCCGCTTTCCGCAGCCGTTCGAACGCCGCGCGGGGGGACAGCCGTTGCCGCTCGGCGAGCACTCCGATCGCCTGCTCCACGACGACGCGCGCGGCCAGCGCATGCTCGAGCTGCGCGACGGCGATCTGAAGTCGGTCGACCTCGCTCAAGGTTTCGTCAGGACGTGGCGGTCGGCTCGGTCCGCCGAGATCCTCGGCGAGCAGGTCCGCGAGCACCATGGCGCTGGTGAGGTCGTGCTCCGCATCGTGGCCCACCTGCCAGCCGGTGGGGGTGCGTCGTACGACGACCCGGCAGCTGCCGTCCTCGATGTGAGCCTCGATCACCCCCGCGAGGGTCCGCAGGATCCGGACCGTGTCGACCGGGACCGGCACCCGCCCGCGGTCGACCCCGCACAGGGTGCCGACGACCCGGCCGTCGCCGGCGTGGATCGGGATGCCGACGTAGGAGGTGATGCCGAACGCGACCCGGGCCGGGGCGTCGGCGTAGGCAGGGTCGCTGGCGGCGTCCTCCGTCGACGTGGGTGCGCCCGCCAGCAGCCGGTGACAGAACGAGTCGGTGCGCGGAAGGGTGAGGCCCTCCTCGACACCCGGGAGCTCGCCCACAACGCGCTCGAAGGCGAACTCGTCCTCGGTCAGTCCGCCGATGAAGACGACCTCCATGCCCAGCATGTCGGCGGCTGTCGTGAGGGCAGCGCCGACCGCGGCGTGGTGGAGGTCGGCGTTGATCACCCCACCATGGTGACTGATGGCGCCCGGTTGGGGGTGAGGTTGGGTAAAGCCGCGGCTCAGGCGGCCCGGATCGCCGACAGCAATGCCGGCAACGGCGGGTTGGTGAGCGTGGTCCCGTCCGGGAGCACCAGCGTCGGGACCGTCGCATGACCGTCGTTGATGCTGATGACGAACTCGGCCGCGGCCGGGTCGAGGTCGATGTCGATCTCGCCGAAGTCGATGCCTTCGCGCTCGAGCGCTCGCTTGAGCCGGACGCAGTAGCCGCACCACGGTGTGCTGTAGATCGTCAACTGCCCCGGCGGCGGGACGTGCGGTTGCGTCCCGTGCACAGATGGAAGCGACATGCGCGGTTCAACGTCCTTTCCTGCCAGGATGTTCCGGTGTCCGCCGATGTCCTGACCAGCCTCGATCCGGAGCAGCGGCAGGCAGCGGAGGCAACCCGCGGGCCCGTCTGCATTCTCGCCGGTGCGGGCACGGGCAAAACCCGGGCCATCACCCATCGCACCGCGCACATGGTCCTCAGTGGCGTGGCGTCCCCGGCGCAGATCCTGGCGGTCACGTTCACCACGCGGGCCGCCGGTGAGATGCGGTCGCGGTTGCGCGGGCTCGGTGTCGGCGGTGTGCAGGCCCGGACGTTCCACTCGGCGGCGCTCCGCCAGCTGCAGTACTTCTGGCCCCGGATCGCGGGCGGTGGCCGGCCGAGCCTCATCGAGAGCAAGCTGCCGACGATCCGCGCCGCGGCCGCGCAGATCCGGCTCTCGCTCGACCCGACCCGCCAGCGCGACCTCGCGTCGGAGATCGAGTGGGCGAAGGCCGCGCTGGTCACCCCCGACGCTTACGTCGGGGCCGCCGCGGCCGCCGGCCGACAACCGCCGCTCGAGCTCGATGTGGTGCAGAAGATCTTCGCGGCCTACGAGGACATCAACACCGATCGCGGGCAGCTCGACTTCGAAGACCTGTTGCTGCTGACCGCAGCGGCGATCGAGGAGCACGCCGACATCGCGCGCGAGGTGCGCGACCGCTATCGGCACTTCGTCGTCGATGAGTATCAAGACGTCAACCCCCTGCAGCAACGGCTGCTCGAGGCGTGGCTGGGTGACCGCGACGACGTCTGTGTGGTCGGAGATCCCAACCAGACGATCTACTCGTTCACGGGTGCGTCGCCGTCGTACCTGCTCGGCTTTGCCAAGCAGTTCGCCGGCACGACGGTCGTCCGGCTGGTGCGCGACTACCGGTCGACCAGGCAGGTCGTCGCGTTGGCCAACAAGCTGCTGCCCGGCGCGCAGCTCCAGGCCCAAGCCGGCGACGGCCCGGACGTGTCGTTCGCCGGCCATGACGACGAACCCGCCGAGGCCGCGGCGGTCGTCGAGCGGGTGCAGGCCCTGGTGGCACAGGACGTGCCGCTGCACGAGATGGCCGTGTTGTTCCGCGTCAACGCGCAGTCGGAGGTCTACGAGGCCGCGC
>JAVEEH010000225.1 GCA_030840545.1 Frankiaceae bacterium
ACGCCTCCGGCCCGGCGAGCAGCTGATCCTCGACCAGCCACCGCTTCATCCCCCGCCCGAACAGCTCCACCGACGCGTCCACATCCCGGGCGGCCCGGACCCGGCGCACCACCACCGCCTGCAACACGGTGATCGCGTCGAGCAGCACCTCGGTGTCACCGAGCAGCATCTCCGCCGACGTGACCAACCGGTCATCCGCCCGCAACTTCTCCACCGCAGCCGCCACATCAACCACGGCATCGGAACAGACCGCAGACACTCGAAAACCTCCAGAGCCGCAAGCGGGGACGGCTACGGATCCGAAGGCTGACGCGACAAGACTAACCACTCGTTATCGAACGTGTGTTCGAAGTCTAACACCCCCCGCCGACATCCGCAAGCGCCCGAATTGCCGCATGGGGATGTCCGGAACGCAGTGTCACTGCCCGGGAACGGATCGGGCTGGTGGGCAGCCGCTTGCCGCCCACCAGCCCGAGAGACCTCAGAGATTCGCTACCTGAGGTGGACGATCCGGATCATGCCCATGAGCGCGTGCGGGGTGCCTTCCTGCGGGTCCGGGAAGAAGCACATCTCCACGTACTCACCGGCGGGAACGTGGACGTGGAGCACCATCTTCTGGTGCAGGCTCACCACGTCGGTGGCGGCTTCCTCCGGCAGCACCCACGATGGCTGTGAGTTGCTTTGCAGTCCCTGCCGGACCTGCTTGCGCGTCGTGCCTTCCTTGACGTGCTGGAGGATCAGGAAGTGCGGTGACTCCGTCGAGTGGTTGACGAACTCGATGGTGCCCCTGGCCGGCAGCACGGTGTCGCCACCGAAACGACGATTGGTCTTCGCGATCACCGTGGCGTCAGCTGTCGGCAGCGTCTGCGGCCCGGACGCAGCCGTCACCGTCAGCCGGTGCGGACGCTTGGGCAGGTTCCCACTGTCGTCGTACGCGAAGTAGCTGGCGCTCGGGACGTTCAGCAACAGGGTCGCGCTTCTCTTCTCGCCAGCGTGGGCGTCGAAACCGCCATAGCCCACGGCATGGTGAATGGCGTGGTTGAGCCGCCTGAGGCCCTTCTTCTTGTTGCCGTTCGGAGCGAAGAGGTTGCTGAACGCGACCTTGAGGTCGTCTCGGTATTCCTTCCAGGTGTAGCCCGGGACCAGCCGTACGACGGCAAGGACCGCGTCGTGGCTGGATCGAGCGTCCTCGAGCAGGACCTTCACCCGGCCGGCCGCGAACGTTGTCGGGCCGTCGAGGTACATGCCGTGGTCGGTGATCGCGACGTTGAGTGTCGTCGCCCCGCCAGTGCTGGGCGCGCGGTTCGCGGCGAGCGCCACATCCGAGCCGGTGCTGACCAGCCCGGCAACGGCGAGCGCTGCGATTGCCGCGCCCGCCCTTGTCCGTGAGATTCGATGCATGAGTCCCCTTCCTGAGACCTGGGTGCCGCGCTTGCCGGGCGGCGGCGATGGCGATTCTGTCCGTCTGACGACCTCCCTGCAACCGTTTGGGCAGTTCCGGTCGGCAAGCCGGCCAAGTCGTGTGAGACTCGATCCGTGCTGGGGGGCTCATGGCAACGCGGGGCGTTGTCCGCTGCGCTGGTGCTGGCCGCAGCCGGTGTCGCGTCGCTCCCCGCTCCCTCGACGGCGGCGGTACGAAGCCCACACACCGCAGCGCCGCACACGGTGGCCGCCCTGGCGACGGCCCCGGACTCTGCCTCGATCGTCATCCCGCACAACGCCCGGACTCAGGGTTACCAGACGAGGCGGGTCAGCCTCGCCCAGGGCGGAACGCTGTCGGCGGTCAACTTCGACACCATCGAACACACGGTCACCGCGGACGCGACCGGCAGTAATGGCTTACCTCTGTTCGACACTGATGTTCCGCCGAACTCGACCGTGAACGTCCCGGTCGGCAAGCTCGCCTCCGGCACCTACCACTTCCACTGCTTCTTCCACCCGCAGGTGATGACCGGCACCCTCGTCATCAGTGGCGGCAGTGGTGGCGTCAAGCCGGTCCCCCCGAAGTTCGAGCAGCCGCTCGTCCTGCCCCCCGTCCTCACCAAGGCCAACCTGCGAATCCCGATCAAGGTCGCCAACGTCCGAGTGCTGCCGCACGGCGCGACCACGCGGATGTGGACGTTCGCAGGCAGCTATCCGGGCCCGACGATCGTGCGCCCGGCCGGCAAGGACACCAAGATCACGTTCGTCAACCAGCTGCCATCGAGTGCCGGCTCGCTGACGATGCACCTGCACGGTGACCATCACTCATCGGCGAACGACGGCCAGCCGACCACGCATCTGATCCCGCACGGGCACAGTCGCACCTATGACTTCCCGTTGACCGACGGCGGCAAGCCCGAGCGCGCCGCGTCGCTCTGGTATCACGACCACCGCATGATGCGGACCGGCCGTGACGTCTGGATGGGTCTCGAGGGCATGTTCCTCATCCACGACGCGCACGAGCAGAGCCTGCCGCTGCCGAAGGGCCGGTTCGACATCCCGCTGATGATCTCGAGCCGCACGTTCACGGCGGACAACCAGCTGACCGATCCGTTCCCCGCACATCCGACGATGCAGCTGACCGGCCCAGCTGCGCCGCCCGACGACTCGACCATCGGCAAGCAGTTCCTGGCCAACGGCCGCTTCGCGCCCTTCCTACGTGTCAGCACGCATCGCTATCGGCTGCGGCTGGTCAACGGGTCGAACTTCACGCCGTATGACTTCGTGCTGTCCGACGGCCGACCGTTCGTGCAGGTCGGCACCGGCAACGGTCTGCTGCCGAAACCGGTCGTGCGTCAGGACATCCTGCTCGGGCCGGCCCAGCGCGCCGACGTCGTCATCGACTTCCACCGCGAGCTCAACAAGCGCATCCTGCTCGAGAGCCAGCCGCGCAACGACACGACATCGTCGCGCGCCATCGGCACACCGTCCGTCGCGATCATGCAGTTCCGGGTCGCCTACAACTCAACCAAGGACGCGAGCCGCATCCCGGCGACGCTGCAAGCGGCACCGAAGCTCGTCGCACCGACGAAGATCACGAAGACATGGACGTTCGACGTCGCCGGTGACAAGACCACCGGCAGCAACTGGACCGTCAACGGCAAGCCGTTCGACCCGAACCGGGTCGACCTCAAGGTGCCGTTGGGCTCGACGCAGACATGGAAGCTGCACAACGCGAGCCCGATCACGCACTTCATCCACATCCATGAAGAGCAGTGGCACACCGTCTCGCGTGACGGCAAAGCGCCGCCGGCGTGGGAGCGCGGGCTCGAGGACACCTGGAAGCTCGACCCCGGCGAGACCGTCACGGTGGCGGCGCGCTTCACCGACCACACCGGCGTCTTCATGATCCACTGCCACATGCTCGACCACGAGGACCACGGCTTGATGGCGCAGTTCCAGGTCGTGCGCCCGAGCCGGTCGAGCGCCTCGAGGCCGGTCCCCGCGACGTTCCTTCCCGCCTTGTTCGGTACGACGTCCCGCGGCGCCCCCGCCGGGATCCTTGCGACGATGAGCGCCCTGCTCGGCGGCCCCACGGTTCATCGGGTCGCGCCGCTGCCGAAGTCCCGCCGCTGGATGTGCGGGCCGCGCACGAAGCACGCGGCGCGGCGCCCGGTCGCCCGGCCCATCTGACCGGACATTCGCATCGCCGGCCGAAATCCGACATCCACCGGCCGGTGCAGGATTGATGCCACCGTCCTGTCGATTCGCCGCTGAGCCGTTCGTCGTACAGAGTGAGAGCGCGGACCGCACGACACACGAACGACAGAGACGAGGCCGGCCATGGCGGACGACACCAAGACGTGGGCGCTGATCCACGCGGAGCGCGCGACCCTCGCGGACACGATCGCCGGGCTGACGCCGGCCCAGTGGGCTCAACCGTCGCTGTGCGCGGGCTGGACGGTGGGTCAGCTCGCGGCGCACATCCTGTCCGGCGCGGAGCAGACCACGGGGAAGTTCTTCTCGGGCATGGTGGCCAGTGGCTTTCGTTTCAACGCCTCGATGGAGCGCACGGTGCGCTCGCTCGGAAATTTGAGCCAAGCCGAGATCGTCGACCGGCTGCGCCAGCGGACGACGACGACCAACCGGCCGCCCGCCCCGCCGATGGCGATGCTCGGCGAGGTCGTCGTGCACGGCGAGGATCTGCGCCGGCCACTCGGCCTGACTCAGCCGGTCGCTGCCGAGGCGATCAACGCCTGCCTCGACATGTACACCAAGGCGAGCTTCCCGGTCGGCGGCAAGAAGCGCATCGGCGGCCTGCGGCTGGCGACGACCGACACCGGCTGGTCGTTCGGCGCCGGTCCGGAGGTCACGGGTCCGGGGCTGTCCGTGCTGCTCGCCATGACCGGCCGAGCTGCCGGGCTGGACGGGCTGTCCGGTGATGGCGCGGCCCAGCTGCAGCAGCGCCTCGGGCCCCGCGCCGCCTAGCCACTCGTCAGCCGAAGTGCAACGCTCTCCCACAGCCTGTGAGGATGACGTTCAGTGGCCCGTCGGTGGTCACGTAGAGATGAACGTGACAGTCGACGTGCGCGCGCGAGACGTCGATGGAGAGCTGCCGCAGGTTGGATACGTCCAACGTGATCGCGTCCACACGTGGCGCCGGCGGCGGCGCGCCCCACGTCTGCTTCACCTCTGTGTAGGGAAGAACCGGGAAGGCTGCGCCACCCGTCTCGACACCGGCTCCCGGCTGCGGCCCGCTCGGTTTCGGGTCGAGTCGCGGGAACCCGTTCGACACCGCATCGACGCGTCCGGTGCTGCCGCAGCCGGGCTGCGGGTTGCCACGACAGGAGGTGCCCTGGGTCCGCAGCTCGAGGTCGGTGAGCCAGTAGGCGTGGTCGGCGACCAGGCCCCACTTCGGGAAGTCGCCGGTCGAGCGGACGAGCCCGTCGAGGGTGTCCTTGCCATAGACATACGTGATGTGCGCAGGGTCGGGGTCGATGCGCGTCGTACCGAGGAAGGCCGCCGCCGGCGCGTAGTCGTCGTTCACCGCCGGCGTCAGGTGCTCGCCGGGGAAGGCGAGGTAGTCGTAGCGATAACCGAGCTTCTGCAGCGCGAGGACGTTGAGCTCTGAGTAGGGGTTGAGCTCATCGACCGGTACGACGTCCCACACCATGATCGGGATGTTGCGGAGCGAGGCGAGCTCATCGCTCTGCGGGACGGCGGACACCGGTGTCCCCGGGCTGCCGACGATGGCGACCGCGCGGGAGAACAGGTCCGGGAACTGTTCGGCGAGCTTGAACGTGCCGAGGCCGCCGAGGGAGTAGCCGGCAATCGTCCGCCAGGTCGGGTCGAGGTGGTAGTGCCGCGCGACGTCGGCCCACACTTCGAACACGTCGGCGGCGGCGAGCCCGATGTAGGAGCTGCCGGGGTCGCGCGCCTGCGGTGTCGCAACCACGGAGCCGGTGCCGCGGTCACCGAACTGCGCGGCGTTGTGGGAGGAGAGGAACTCGTTGTAGTTGGCCGCGTTGGCGTGCAGCAGCAGCGTCATGCCATAGCCGGTCTTGGGCGGCGACTTCTTCGGCACGTAGAGCGCATAGGGCTGCAGCTGTCCCTGGTATTGGCAGGAGTAGTCGCCGCCGTAACAGCTGTCGGTGTAGCGCGTGCCTTGGCTCGGCTCGAAGTGGCTCGCGAGGATGCGGTCGAAGTTGCCGGTGGACGGAACGCCGCTGTTGTCGGTCACACCACGTGCGAGCTTGCCGAAGTCGACCTCGGCCGCGAGTGGGCTCAAGTCGCCGGCCGCGAGCGCCGTGCCCTGCGCGCGGTCGCGCCACCAGGTCGAGTTGCCGGCGGCCTGCCCGGCGATGGCGGGACCGAACTGCGGGGTCGGCTCCTGGAAACGGAACGCAGCGTTGAAGAACGCCGAGGGCTGGGCGGTGACGCCCGCGCCGCC
>JAVEEH010000249.1 GCA_030840545.1 Frankiaceae bacterium
CCGGGCGCACGAAGGCGTTCGTGCAAGCCGCGCCACCGGCCGCGGTCGCGTGGGCGCAGCGCGCGATGGCGGCCCGGCCGGACTCCTTCGACACCCTGCGGTCGGTCCAGGTGCCGACGCTGGTGATCGTCGGCGCCGAGGACGTGCTCGCTCCCCGCGCGGAGGCGCAGGCCATGGCGCAGGCGGTGCCCGCGGCGGGGCTCGAGGTGATCGCCGGCGCCGGGCACCTCACCGCGATGGAGGCTCCGGAGGAGTTCAACGCCGCCGTCCGCCGGCTGGTCGGTCAGGTGCCCTGACGGCGGTGCTCAGGACTCGTCCTGCCGGGGGAACGCCACCTCGGTGAGCAGCAGCTGGATGCCCGCGGCGATCGGCACCGCGATGAGGGCGCCGAGGATGCCGAGCAAGGCGGCGCCCAGCAGGGCCGAGACGATGGTCACCACCGGTGCGACGTCGACGGTCCGCTTCATCACCCGCGGCTGCAGCACGTAGTTCTCGAACTGCTGGTAGGCCACGTAGTAGGCAAACGTCGCGATGCCGATGGGCACGCCCTGGAACAGCGCGACGGCCGTCACGCCGATCGCGCCGATCGTGGCTCCGATGAGCGGGATCAGGTCGGTGATGGCGACGAACATCGCGAGCGCGACGGCGTAGGGCACGCCGAACGCCTCGAGCCAGATGAGTGTGGTGAGACCGGCGACGACCGAGGTGGCGAGATTGCCGAGCACATAGCCACCGACGCGGTTGAGGATCTCGTCCGTGAGCAGTCCGACGCGGGCGCGCCGGCTGCGCGGCACCATGCGATACATCGTTCTCTTGATAGCCGGCATGTTGGCCAGGAAATAGATCATCAGGATGATGACGGTGAACGTCGAGGCGACGATGCCGAGGATCGCCTTGCTGACGCCGAACAGACCGCCCAGCGCGTTGATGCTGACACCCTTCTTGGCCTTGTCGCGCAGCGTCTGCACGAAGTGGTAGCGGTTGTCGAGGCGCTTGATGGTGGGGTTCTTGTTCAGCCGCTCGACGTAGTCCGGCGCCTTCTTGACCAGCTGGGTCGACTGCTTGGCGATCGGCGGCGCGACCGCGGCGACGAAACCGCCGAAGAAGCCGAGTGCGGCCAGCACGATGATGAGCACCGCGAGCCCGCGCTTGATCCGGTGCCGCACGAGCCAGCGCACCGCCGGGTCGAGGCCGACGGCGAGGAACGCGGCGATGAGGATGAGGATGAGCACCTGCCGCGCAATGAGGACGCTGTCGACCAGCAGCGCCGCGGCAGCGACCCCGAGGGTCGCCACGAAGGCAAGCCGGAACGGCGAGCGCGACGACATCGGCTGGCCGGGTCGGCCGAAGGGGTTGTCCTCGTCGGCCCGCGCCTCGATCCGCCGGACACCCGTGTCCAGCACCGGGTCGTCGGCCGGTGCGATCAGCTCGACAGCATGCTCGGCCCGGTCGGCGTCACGCTCGGCCTCGTCGCGGGCCTCCTCGGCCTCGTCTCGCGCCTCGGCCGCATCCTCGGCCGCGGCTTCGGCCTCGTCGGCCGCCTCCTTGGCGTCGCGCGTCTCGTCGTCCGGCACGGATCTCGCCTCCTGAGCCAGCCTCCCACCGACACGGTGCTCCGGCGGTCCGACACGGCGTTACCCCGTCACGACTGGTGGAACACCGCCTCGACCGCGCGGGCGGCGGGGGTGAAGCCGATCCGCCGGTAGACACCGTTGGCCGTTGCGTTGGCCTCGTCCGCGAACAGCGTGCACGCCGACGCACCCGCGGCCAGGGCGCCCGTGCAGACGTGCGCGGTGAGCGCCGCTGCATAGCCGCGACGACGATGTTCGGGAGGTGTCCAGACCGGGCCGATGCGAGGCACGCCGGCCACCGGGGCCGATCGGCCCACCATGCAGACCGGCTCGCTCCCCACCCACCACAGCCACAGCGCGCCGCCGGTCGACAACCGCTGTGCGAGCGAGCGCATCGCGTCGCCGTGCACCAGCAACCCGGCCTCCGCGTGGAAGCCCTCCATCCACGCGACATAGCGCGCACCGTCCTCCGGTGTGTAGTGGCGGGCTTCGCCCTCGACGGGCGCGGGCCGCACCACCTCACGGAGGACGTGCTGGACCTCGCGCATCCGCACGGTGTGCCGGCGGCCGGCTCCGCGGGCGAAGGCGGCGACGGCGTCCGGGCTGCCCACCGCGCCCAGCAGGTCGTGGCCCGACAGCGCTGCGCCGAGCGCCGTCGCGGGGCCGTCGGGCATGGCGGCGACGGCGACCAGATAGGGAGGGGTGCGAGCGACTGCTCCGACGGCGGCGCCGTCGTCGTCGGTCACCCAGGCGAACCACGGCTCGCCGGCGTCGTAGCTGCCGCCCGCACGCAACACGCCGGCGATGGTCAGCAGCACGGTGTTGCCGACCGGGTCACGGGCGAGAAACGCCGCGACTGCGGCGTCGTACGACGCGAAGTCGGTGGTCACGTGTGCCTGCATCAGGACACGTTTTCGTCAGCGGGCTGCGGTCTGGACCAGCTCGGTCAGCACGCCTCCGACGCTCTTCGGGTGCAGGAAGGCGATCGAGGCTCCGAGCGACCCGTGGCGGGGTCGCTCGTCGACGAGCCGGACGCCGTCGGCTTCGAGCTGGGCCAGCGCGGCGGCCACGTCGACGACGCCGTAGCCGATGTGGTGCACTCCCTCGCCGCGGCCCGCGAGGAACTTGCCGACCGGCGTGTCAGCGGCGAGCGGCTCGAGCAGCTGGACGTAGGACGCCTCGCCGGGCGGGCCGGCGACGTGGAGCATCGCCTCCCGGACCCCTTGGCCCTCGTTGGTCTCGCGGCTCGCCACGGTGAGGCCGAACGTCGTCTCGTAGAGCTCGATGCTCGCGTCGAGGTCGCGGACGGCGATCCCGACGTGGTCGATGCGGGTCAGCAGTTGAGCGGTCACGCCGTTATCGTGGCAGCAGGATCAAGGTTGCTCCCGTGGAGGCTGCGTCATGCCCGGCTCGGTCATCGTCTCTGGCGCCCGGACGCCGATCGGCAAGCTGCTCGGCTCGCTCAAGGGCTTCCAAGCCGTCGACCTGGGCGGTGTCGCCATCGAAGCCGCGCTCAGCCGAGCCGGCCTGTCCGGCGACCAGGTCGACTACGTCGTCATGGGTCAGGTGCTCCAGGCGGGCGCCGGGCAGATCACGGCTCGGCAGGCCGCGGTCAAGGGCGGCATCCCCATGACGGTGCCGGCCCTGACGATCAACAAGGTGTGTCTGTCCGGGCTGGACGCCATCGCGCTCGCCGATCAGCTGATCGGCGCGGGGGAGTTCGACGTCGTCGTTGCCGGTGGCATGGAGTCGATGACCAACGCGCCGCATCTGCTCGCGGGCGCCCGCGCCGGTTACAAGTACGGGAACGGCACGCTGCTCGACTCGATGGCGCACGACGGGCTGTTCTGCGCGTTCGACCAGGTCGCGATGGGCGAGTCGACCGAGCGCTACAACGCCAAGCTCGGCATCACCCGCGAGGAGCAGGACGAGTTCTCCGCGCGATCGCATGAGCTGGCGGCGGCGGCCCAGAAGAACGGCTCGTTCGATGACGAGCTCGTGCCGGTGCCGATCCCGCAGCGCAAGGGTGACCCCGTGCTGGTCACGACGGACGAGGGCGTGCGCCCGGAGACGACCGCAGAGGCGCTGGCCAAGCTGCGGCCGGCGTTCGCCCCCGACGGGACGATCACCGCGGGGTCCGCTTCGCAGATCTCCGACGGCGCCTGCGCGGTCGTGGTGATGTCGCGGGCCAAGGCCGACGAGCTCGGCGCGATCGTGCTGGCCGAGGTCGGGCATCATGGCGTCGTCGCGGGGCCGGACGCGTCGCTGCAGTCGCAGCCGGCCAACGCCATCAAGAAGGCGCTGTCGCGCGCCGGCCTGACCGTCTCCGAGCTGGACCTCGTCGAGATCAACGAGGCGTTCGCCTCCGTCGCGATCCAGTCGATGCGTGAGCTGTCGCTCGACCCGGCGCGGGTCAACGTCAACGGCGGCGCAATCGCGCTGGGCCATCCGATCGGCGCCTCCGGTGCGCGCCTCGCGCTCACCCTCGTGCACGAGCTGCGCCGGCGTGGCGGCGGCATCGGTGCGGCGGCGCTGTGCGGCGGAGGCGGCCAGGGCGACGCGCTCGTGCTCCGCGTGCCGGCCTGAGGTGCCGCCGGACGTCGGCAGTCTGGTCGAGCGAGCGCGCGCAGGCGATCCGCGGGCGGTCGGTCGGTTGATCTCCCTGGTCGAGAACGCCTCGCCGGCGTTGCGCGAGGTGATGCGTGCGCTGATGCCGCACATCGGCCGGGCGCAGGTCATCGGGCTGACCGGTTCACCGGGCGTCGGCAAGTCCACGACGACTGCGGCGCTGGTGTCGGCGTACCGCCGTCGTGACCTGCGCGTCGGCGTGCTCGCGATCGACCCGTCCTCACCCTTCTCCGGCGGCGCCCTGCTCGGTGACCGAGTGCGGATGCAGGAGCACGCCACCGACAGCGCTGTCTACATCCGGTCGATGGCGAGTCGCGGCCACCTCGGTGGGCTGGCGTGGTCGACGCCGCAGGCCTTGCGCGTGCTCGACGCAGCCGGTTGCGACGTCGTGCTGGTCGAGACCGTCGGGGTGGGGCAGGCGGAGGTCGACGTCGCCTCACTCGCCGACTCCACCCTGGTGCTCGTCGCCCCGGGGATGGGCGACGCGATCCAGGCGGCGAAGGCAGGCATCCTCGAGATCGCTGACATCTTCGTGGTCAACAAGGCCGATCGCGAAGGCGCCGACGCGACTGCACGCGACCTGCGGCACATGCTCTCGTTGGGAGACGCTCGGCAAGCCGGTGAGTGGCAGCCGCCGATCGTCAAGACCGTTGCCTCGCGCGGCGAGGGCATCGACGACGTGGTCGCAGCGCTGGACCGGCACCGGGAGTGGCTCGTCGCGTCGGGCCGACTCGACGCCAAGCGGCGGGTGCGTGCGGCGGACGAGATCGAGGCGATTGCGGTGACGGCGCTGCGGGAGCGGATCGGTGACCTGCACAGCGGCACGCTGCTCGATGAGCTGGCCGGTCGCGTCGCTGCGGCGGAGCTCGACCCCTACGCCGCGGCCGACGAGCTGGTCGCCGGGCTCACCTCGTCATGAACGAGCGGCAGCTGCCTCGACCTCGAGCAGCGAGTCGCTGTGACGCTCACGCTCATAGGCGGCTCGGCCACCGCGCACCCCGAACAGTCGCTTGCGCACAACCAAGTAGGCGACGAGCCCGAGGTTGATGACGAACGCCGCCACCTTGAGGGAAGTGACGTTCTTGGTCAGCTCGTAGATCTCCAGGGGCAGGAACACGCTCGTGCCGACAGCTGCGACGTACTCGCCCCATCGCTTGAGGCTCCACAGGCCGACGCCTTCGGCGAGCTGCAGCAGCGCGTAGCCGATCAGGAAGGCTTCGACGAGATGCAGAGTCGCGTGTCGCGAGTGCAGCAGGCTGCGCAGATGGCTGATCGTCGGGCTCTTGTCGAGGTTGTAGTTGAACTGCTGGGCGAGTGGCTTGAACCGTGGGATCTCCCGCTCGAACCAGGCCTGCAGCGACGTCTGCGTGCTCTCGAACGTGAAGACCGCGGCCGCCAGCGCCGCCAGCAGCAGTGCCCGGATCCAGCGTTCGACGGCGAGGATGCGAAGGATGAAGGCCTCGCGCAAAGCCTTGCCCCGCAAGACGATCGGGGCCTCGTCGGCCGGCCCGTGGCCGTGCGGCTCACCGACGACGAAGTCCCCGCAGCGCAAGCAGCGCCACGTCGTGCCAATCGGTGTCTCGACGCACAGCCGGGCGCGGAGGTCGGGCTCGTCCGGCGCGAATGTCGCGTGACCCTGCCGGGCGCATCCACGAAGACTCCAGTCCATGGTTGCAGTCTGCCGTTCGTGCTGCCCGCTACGGTGACGCCGTGCCGCGCCCACTCGACCTCCCGTTCGACCCGATCGCCCGTGCCGGCGACCTCTGGGAGCAACACTTCGGGCCCGCCGCGGCGATGCGGGTGGCGACGTCGGTCATGCGCGCGCAACAGCTGTTGCTCGCACGATTCGACGCCGTGCTCAAGCCGCACGGACTGACCTTCGCCCGCTATGAAGCACTCGTCTTGTTGCACTTCAGCCGGTCCGCCGCGCTGCCGCTGTCGGTGATCGGCGAACGGCTGATGGTGCACCCGACCAGCGTCACCAACACCATCGACCGGCTGGTGGCGCAGGGACTGGTGGAGCGCCGACCCAACCCGCGAGACGGCCGTGGCGTGCTGGCGGCCCTCACCCCTGCCGGCCGGGACGTGGTGGGCCGCGCCACCGCCGATCTCATGAGCGACGGCTTCGGGCTCACGGCCTACGACGACGAGCACCTGGCCCAGCTGTTCTCCCTGCTCCGCGAGCTGCGGCTCGACGCCGGCGACTTCCGGCCGCCCTGAGCTGGCCGAAAATACTAGGACGTCCTACTATCTAGGGATGGGTACGACGGACGACGTGACTGCGTGCCGGCAACGCGGGCAGGACCGGTAGGACGCGGCGACCAAGCGCGACGTCGACTTCACCACGCTGTCCGGCGTGGAGGTCCAGCCCGTCTACGGTCCGCCGGCCGGCACGACCCCGCCCGACTTCGACCGGATCGGCTGGCCCGGAGAGTTCCCGTTCACCCGTGGCCTCTACGCCACTGGTTACCGCGGCAAGCCATGGACGATCCGCCAGTTCGCCGGTTTCGGCAACGCCGGGCAGACCAACGAGCGCTACAAGATGATCCTGGCCGGCGGCGGCAACGGCCTGTCGGTCGCGTTCGACATGCCGACACTGATGGGCCGCGACTCCGACGATCCCAAGTCGCTCGGCGAGGTGGGCCATTGCGGCGTTGCGATCGACTCCGCCGCTGACATGGAACAGCTGTTCGCCGACATCCCTCTGCAGGACGTCACGACGTCGATGACGATCAGCGGCCCCGCCGTCCCGGTGTTCTGCATGTACCTCGTGGCAGCCGAACGTCAGGGTGCCGACATCAGTGCCCTCGACGGCACTTTGCAGACCGACATCTTCAAGGAGTACATCGCGCAGAAGGAGTGGCTGTTCCCGCCCGAGCCGCATTTGCGTCTCATCGGCGACCTGATGGCCTACTGCGACGCGGAGATCCCGCGCTACAAGCCGCTGTCGGTGTCGGGCTACCACATCCGGGAGGCCGGCTCCACCGCGGCGCAGGAGCTCGC
>JAVEEH010000276.1 GCA_030840545.1 Frankiaceae bacterium
CGAGCACGAACAGAACAGCGAGAACAACACCGACACTAACTACGTGGAGGAGGATCGTCATCGTCAGTGCGGCGAGGGCGACAGCGCGCACCAGGCTCATCCACAAGACGAGTGCACGCCGATCGACACGGTCGGCCACCGCCCCGGCATACAGCCCGAGCGCGAAACCCGGCACCCACTGCATGAACGCACCCAGGGAAACCAGGATTGGGTTGTGCGTCCGGGACGCAATCAGCAACGGGCCCGCGGCGAGAGAGAACCCGTCGCCCAGACTGGACACCCAGGCCGAGGCCAGCAGCCAACGAAACGTGGAGCCCAACCGCGCAGGCGCGACCCTTTCCTTCAGGCCCCGCACGCGTGGCCCCACTTCAGAGGGCTGCCGACCACGACACGCCGCTGAAACAGGTCAGATGTGGTCGGGGGGCCTCCGAAGTGGGAGGGCGGGTGGGGGAAGTCCGTCGCCGACCACTCAGCTCAACTCGCCGTAGGGTCGCGGCATGACCCTCTACTGCAGCAACTGCCTGATAACGAAGAACGAAATGCACGAGGCGGTCACGAGCTACCACGGGCACTCCGTCTGCGTTCAGCACCTCGCCGAAACCATCAGCACGCCACTCACATCCGAGGCGGAGCTCGTCAGCCGGTTCACCGACGCGGTCCATTCGAGCCGGCGCTTCGACTGCCTCGGTGTAGCCATGGCCTGACCAGCAGTGATCGGCGTAGGTTCAGGAGGCCCGGCACCTCGATCGGACGGGAGACGCTCATGGCCTATGGAATCGTGCATCACTTTCCCGGCGCCACGAAGGAGCAGTACGAAGCCTCGGTGGCCGCCGTGCACCCCGGCCCGGGCCGCCTGCCCGACGGCCAGATCTTTCACGCGGCCGGCCCGTCAGCTGGCGGCTGGACGATCATCGCCATCCACGACTCCAAGGAGAGCTGGGAGACCTTCCGAGACGAGGTCCTGCTGCCCAAGCTGCAGCAGGGGGTCGATGGCGGGTTCGCGACCCCACCGGAAGAGACGGCGATCGACCTCTTCACGGTCCTACCCTAAGCCCCCCACTCGGGCAACGACCGGTCCCTTAGCAGATCATCCAGGAGCCTGCGGGTCGCCCGGCGTAAGCGGTGTCGGGGCCAGATGGAGTAGCCCCGCATGGCGGGGCCACCGCTGGATAGTCCCGGGCCGCGCGCGCGCTGACACCTTCATCCCATCTTCCTGGCTGGCGCGACAGCAGCGCCTTACCGCGGTCGAGGATGCCTGAGTACGTCGTGCTACGACGGCCGTCCCGGCCTGCGCCCACGACGCGGAGGGGATCCGATGTTCAACCGGAAGAAGACGAGCGTCCGGACAGCACGCGCCGTCGTTCTGACATTCGCAGTCGTCGGTGTGTGCACGACCGCCGCGCCGGCCCAGGCAGGCCTGGTCGGCAACCTTCTCGGCACGGTGACCGGCGTCGTCAAGACGACCGTCGGCACCACGGTCGGGGTGGTCACCACGGCTCTCGACACGACGACCGGGCTGATCGGTGGCGCCGACTGGGGATATGCCCCCACGACGACGACCGTCAGCCAGGCAGCGGATGCCGTGGGCGCCGACACGATGTGGAGCCGCGGCTACACCGGCAAGGGTGTCGGTGTCGCACTCATCGACACCGGTGTCGTGCCCGTGCAGGGGCTGACGTCCGGCAACGTCGTCAACGGCCCTGACCTGTCCTTTGACAGCCAGAGCCCGTCGCCCAACCTCGACGGGTTCGGCCATGGCACGCACATGGCCGGCATCATCGCCGGGAACGACGGCACTCCCGGCGGCTATCGCGGCATCGCGCCCGACGCCACCCTGCTCAGCGTCAAGGTCGGCGCAAGCGACGGCGGCGCCGACGTCTCGCAGATGATCGCCGCGATCGACTGGGTCACTCAGCACCGCAACGACCCCGGCCTCAACATCCGTGTGCTCAACCTCTCCTTCGGCACGGACGGCACGCAGGCCACCACCCTCGACCCGTTGACCCACGCCGTGGAGAACGCCTGGCGCGCGGGCATCGTCGTCGTCGTGTCCGGCGGCAACGGCGGCTCCAGCCGGCCCTCCGTCGACAACCCCGCACGCGACCCGTTCGTGCTCACTGTCGGTGCCGACGACATCCACGGCACCCCCAACAACCTCCTCGACGACACCGTCCCGAACTTCTCGACCCGTGGCTCCAACAGCCGCCGCGTCGACGTCGTAGCCCCCGGCCAGTCGATCGCATCCCTGCGCGACCCCGGCTCCTACGTCGACACCGAATACCCTGGCGCTGTCGTCGGCGACCGCTTCTTCAAGGGCAGCGGCACCTCTCAGGCGACGGCCGTCGTGTCCGGTTCGGTTGCGCTCCTGCTCCAGCAGCGGCCCAACCTCACTCCGGACGACGTCAAGCGTCTGTTCACGAGCACGGCGCAGCCGCTGCTCGGAGCCGACTGGGCCGGTCGAGGCGCGGGTCTCGTCAACGTCGCGAGTGCCGCTCTCGCAACCCGCCCGTACGCCGCGCAGACCGCGCCTCGGTCCACCGGCCTCGGCACCCTCGAAGGCGCCCGTGGCACCAACCACGTCGGTGACAACGGCGTCGACCTGGTCGGCGAGCAGGACATCTTCGGCCAGCCGTGGGTCCCGACCGTGTGGGCACCCGAGAGCAGCGCCGGCACGTCTTGGACCGGCGGCACTTGGAACTCCAACGACTGGGCCGGCACCTGCTGGTGTGGCGCGTCGTGGGCCCCGCTGACCTGGGACAGTCGCAGCTGGTCGAGCCGGAGCTGGAGCGATGTCGCCTGGGACAGCCGGAGCTGGTCGAGCCGCAGCTGGTCGAGCCGCAGCTGGAGCGGCGAAGGCTGGGACAGTCGCAGCTGGTCGAGCCGCAGCTGGTCCGGGGCCACGTGGTCGTCCGCCGCCGGTGGCTGACGCCCAACGGCCCAAGGCCGGCAACGCACGCGTCTGGGTCTTCACGGCTGTCCTTGCCGCTGCTGCCGGTGCCCTTCAGCTGTGGGGCATCGGTGGTTCGGTGCCGATCGGCAGCAGCCACCTGCCATGGCTGGCGCTCGTCGCCGGGTTCGTCGCCGCAGAGGTCTGCGTCGTTCATGTGACGATCGGACGCGACGCGGTCTCCTTTGCCTTTGCCGAGATCCCGTTCGTGCTCGGGCTCTTCCTCGCCTCACCCGCCCAGGTCGTGAGCGCACGCGTGGTCGGTGGTGCGCTTGCTCTGGCCTGGCATCGCAAGCAGACCCTGCTCAAGCTCGCGTTCAACCTCGCCCAGTGGTGGTTCGGAGCGGCTGCAGCCGTGGCCGTGTGGGGCCTGGCTGTCGGCGGTGACTCCCTCGGCGTTCGCGGCTGGCTGGCTGCGTTGCTCGCCGCCCTCATCGTGGAGCTGGCCTCCGTCGGGACCATCACCGGCGTCATCGCGCTGCGTGGTGGTGCGGCCCGACCGCAAGGCTTGTGGACCGGGCTCGCGACGTCCGCGGCCAACGCGTGCTTCGCACTGGTCGCCCTCGATGTGTTGCGCACAGACTGGCGGGGTGTATGGGCGATCGCCGTCCTCGCCATCGTTCTCGGCATGGCCCAGCGCGCTCATGTCGTGCTGCTCCGCCGGCACGACGCGATGCAGCGGCTGCACGCCTTCACTCGACGGCTCGGCAGCAGCGACCTGCATCTCGACCTCGTCGTCGCCGAGGTGGTGACCGGTGTCCGCGAGCTGCTCGAAGTGAGCACCGTGCGCCTCGAGCTCTCCGCTCCAGAGGCTGACGATGTCCGTGCCTGGGTGGGTGACGCTGACGGCGTGCGCCCGACGGCGCCGTCGGCGACCGCGATGCTGACGAGCGGGCCCGGCCGGCGGCGGCGCTGCCCGAAGGTGGACTCGCTCACCGTCCTGCTGCACGGCGACACCGGCCCCATCGGCGCGTTGTCCGTCTCCGGTCGGGTGACCGACGTCAGTGGCTTGCAACACTCCGACCTGCAGCTGCTGGAGGCGGTCGCCGGCCACGCCGCGATCGCGCTGCACAACGGCCGGCTTGCCGACCGGCTGCGTGACCAGGTCGAGGAGAATGCGCATCAGGCCCTGCACGACGCGCTCACCGGACTTCCCAACCGGCTGCTGTTCGATCGCGCCGCCACCGCTGTGCTCGAGACGCGTCGCACGTCGGCGGTGCTGCTGCTCGACCTCGACCGGTTCAAAGAAGTGAACGACACCCTCGGCCACGCCGCCGGCGACCTCGTGCTCCGCGAGGTCGGCACCAGGCTGCGGACCGTGCTCCGCGACGCGGCTTGTGTCGCCCGGCTGGGCGGTGACGAGTTCGCCGTCGTCCTTGCCGGTGCTGACCTGGCCGACGCGCAGCAGTGCGCCCGCAGCATCGCCGCGGCCTTGAGCAACCGTCTCGACGTCAGCGACGTCGCCATCGCCGTCGACGCGAGCATCGGCATCGCTCTCGGCCCTGACCACGGCAGTGACATCGCGACACTGCTCCGACGTGCCGACGTTGCCATGTACGCCGCCAAGGACGACCACTCCCGAGTGGCCGTCTATTCCCCGGAACGTGACCACCACTCGACGGAACAGCTGTCACTGGTCAGTGAGCTGCGCGCGGGCATCACGAACGACGAGCTCGCGC
>JAVEEH010000283.1 GCA_030840545.1 Frankiaceae bacterium
CGCCGGTCACTGCCCGATGCTCGAACAGCCCGATGCCGTCAACGCCGCGCTCACGGATCTCATCGTCGCCGCGAGCACCGAGTCGACCGTGCCCGCGCCGGCGAAGCGTCGCGCGCCCAGCCGTCGAAAGGTCGCTTCGTGACCGACCACCATCGCGTCGTCATCATCGGGGCGGGCTTCGGCGGCATCGGCGCGTCCATCAAGCTCGCCGGGCAGGGCGTCGAGCACGTCATCCTCGAGAAGGCGGACGACGTCGGCGGCACCTGGCTCGCGAACCAATACCCCGGCTGCCGGTGCGACGTCCCGTCGCACCTCTACTCCTTCTCCTTCGCACTCAACCCGGACTGGTCCGACAGCTACTCGTTGCAGCCGGAGATCTGGCGCTACCTGCGCAAGGTTGCCGAGGACCACCACGTCATCGATCGCATCCGGTTCGGCTGCAAGGTCGAGACATCGCGCTGGGACGACGAGCGCCGACGCTGGGTCATCGACACGTCGCAGGGCACCGTCACCGCCGACGTGCTGCTGTCAGCGCACGGCTTCCTCTCCGAACCGTCCGTCCCGCACTTCGAAGGCATCGAGAAGTTCGCCGGGCAGGTCATGCACTCCGCCTACTGGGACCCGTCGTACGACGTCACGGGCAAGCGCGTCGCGATCATCGGCACCGGTGCGTCAGCGGTGCAGATCGTCCCGCGACTGCACGAGCAGGCCGATCGACTGTCCGTCTTCCAGCGCACGGCGGCGTGGATCCTGCCGCACCGCGGCCGGACGATCCCCGACTGGGAACGCACGCTCTACCGCACGGTGCCGGCTGCCCAGCGCTTCGTCCGGGGCTGGCACTACTGGTCGGCCGAGCTCCTCGCCGTCCCAGCGCTGACGAAGCCCGGGCGGGGCAAGATGCTCAAGAAGGTCGCGTTGAAGCACCTCGAGGACCAGGTGCCCGACCCCGAGCTGCGTGCCCGGCTGACCCCGGCCTTCGTGCCGGGCTGCAAACGGCTCACCCCGTCCAACGACTACCTGCCGGCCATCGCATCACCGAAGACCGAGCTGGTCACGTCCGGCATCGACCGGATCGACGAGTCCAGCATCATCACCGAGGACGGCGTCCGGCACGAGGTGGACGTCATCATCCTGGCGACCGGGTTCCGGGTCACCGACAACACGTTCCCCGAGCTGGTGCTCGGGCGCGACGGGCGGACGATGCGCGAGGTCTGGGACGGCGACGGCATGGGTGCCTACAACGGCACGACTCTCGCCGGCTTCCCCAACTTCTTCATGCTTGCCGGACCCAACACGGGCATCGGCCACACGTCGCTGGTCTACATGATCGAGGCGCAGCTGCCCTACATCGTCGACGCGTTGCGACTGATGCGGGAACGCGACATCGAGGTGCTCGAGGTGCGACCCGACGTGCAGGTCGCCTACAACGAGGAGATCCAGCGCAAGGTCGCCCCGACCGTCTGGAACACCGGTGGCTGCAAGAGCTGGTATCTCGACAAGAACGGCCACAACTCGACGATCTGGCCGGACTTCACGTTCAAGTTTGCGCAGCGGCTCAAGCACTTCGACGTCGAGTCCTACTACCAGCGTCTGCGCACGAGCGACCAGCTGTCGCCGCTGGCATCGGTCTGACGCATGCGCGCGGCGCGGTTCGACGCGGAGTCGAAGAGTCTGACGGTGACCGACGTCCCGGTGCCGGTCCCGCTGCCCTACGAGGTGCTCGTCCGGGTGCAGGCGTGCGGCGTGTGCCTGTCCGACGTCCACCTCATCGACGGCAGCCTGCCGGGTCCGCTGCCGGTGGTGACGCCGGGGCATGAGCCCGCCGGAGTCATCGAGGTGGTTGGCGACGCCGTGCCCCTCTGGCAGCCCGGTCAGCGTGTGGTGATGGCTGCCGGCCGGCCGTGCCTGCAATGCGAACGATGCGCGGGCGGGTTGGCCGACCGCTGCCTCAACGTGCAGATCATGGGGTTCAACTACGACGGCGCGTGGGCGGAGTACGTCGCGGTGCCCTACGCCGCCTTGACCGCCGTGCCGGACTCGGTGCCGATCGAGCAGGCAGCGATCCTCGCGGACGCCGTGTCGACGCCCTATGCGGCGTTGCTCGAACGCGCCGCGGTGCGTCCGGGTGAGTCGGTGGGTGTGTGGGGCGTCGGCGGCCTCGGCGTCCACGCGGTGAAGCTCGCCCGCATGATGGGCGCGGCGCCAATCGTCGCGCTCGACCCGCGCCCGGCGGCACGGGAGCGGGCAACGAAAGCCGGCGCCGACGTCGCGATCGACCCGACCGCACCCGACGCGGTCGAACAGGTCCGCGCGGCCGCCGGTGGCAACGGCCTCGATGTCGCGCTCGACGTCGTCGGCGCGGCAGCGGTGATCGCGCAGGCCGAGCAGTGCCTCGGCGGCCGCGGCCGCCTCGTCATGGTCGGCATCTCGTGGGACTCGACGTCACTCGGGCCCGGCGTGTTCTTCTCGTTGCAGTCACAGACGCTGATGGGCCATCTCGGTTATCGAAAAGAGCACCTCGACCAGCTCGTGCGACTCGTGGAGCTCGGCCGGCTCGACGTCAGCGACTCGGTGTCGGACGTGCTGCCGCTCGAGGACATCGTCGATGCCGTCGACCGGCTCGCGACCAAACGCGACGACCCGGTCCGCCTCGTCGTCCGTCCCTGACGACCGCGGCTCAGGTGACCGGCGGGCTGGCGGCCTCGCGCAACCGCCGGGCCATGCCCGTGAGCAGCTTGCGGGACAGCCCGGGCACGTCGTCGACCGCGGCGTAGAACTCCCGGCTGGACAGCAGCACCGCCTGCACGTCGCGCAGCGCCGTGACCGTCGCGGTGCGGGGCCCGGGGTCGAGCAGCGCCTGCTCCCCGACGTAGGAGCCGGGGCCGAGCTTGGTCAGTGTGTCGCCGCCGGCGGTCACCCCGACCTCGCCGTCGATGATCACGTAGAACTCGTGGCCGGCCTCGCCCTCGTGCATGAGGACGCCGCCCGCCGGGAAATCGACGATCTCGGCATGGCGGGCCAGCCGGTCGAGCTCCTTGGCGGTGCAGGCGGAGAACAGCTGCACCTGGGACAGCAGCTGCTGACGGTCATGCTTGCCGGACATCCCGACCCCCTGCCGGTCGATCACTCGTACGTGCGGTGCCTGGTCAGTGTCGGACGCCGGGACCGCCCTGTCGACTGGGGTTCGACCCGAGCATCAGCGGGAACACCTGTGAGATCTAACACGCTTCTATGTGACGCCATCTCGCGTTAGATTGGCATGAGCCGCAGTCCAACGATGGAGGCCCACGAATGACTGCCCCGTTGTCCCTAGTGACCCCCGCGCTGGCCGCCGGATTCTCCCCCGCCCGGGGCTTTCCGCCCGGTCAGGTGATCCCGGCCACGATCGTGGCGCTGCTGCTCACCGCCGGGGTCGTGCTGGGCGCGGTGCGTTACCGCCAAGGCCGCTTCGCCGCGCTCGACCGCCTCGCCGGTGCGGTGGAGGCGCGTAGCGGGCTGCCTGCCTGGGCAGCGCTGCCGACGGTCGTCACCTCGCTGAGCCTGGTGATCGCCGTCTTCGGCTTCTACTGGGACGTCGCGTGGCACATCGACAAGGGCCGCGACGACGGGCCGTTCTCGACCCCGGCGCACTACTTCATCATCGCGGGGCTGCTCGGGATCGCCGTCGCCGGCGTGCTGGCCATCGTGCTCGACCGGGACGATCACCCGGACGGCATTCCCATCCGGCCGGGCTGGCGGGTCAGCATCGGGGGTGCGCTGCTGCTGCTGTGCGGCGTCGTCGCGCTGGGGGGCTTCCCGCTCGACGACATCTGGCACACGTTGTTCGGCCAGGACGTCACCCTGTGGGGACCGACGCACATCCAGATGATCGGCGGCGCATCCCTCGCAACCCTCGCCACCTGGATCCTGCAGGAGGAGGGCAACCGACGCCGACCGGCGCAGCGCGCCGCCGCGAACCGCTCGGGTGGTCTCGTCGGCGTCCTCGTACGACGCTCGAGCATCATCGCCGCCGGATCTTTCCTGGTCGGCCTGTCGACGCTGCAGGGTGAGTTCGACTTCGGCGTACCGCAGTTCCGCGCCGTCTACCAGCCGATCCTCATCATGCTGGCGGCGGGCATCGGTCTCGTGGCTGCCCGGATCCGCTGCGGTCGCGGTGGCGCGCTCGGCGCCGTCGCCGTCTTCCTCACCATCCGCGGAGTGCTGACACTGCTCGTCGGCCCGATCCTCGGCCGCAGCATCCTGCACTTCCCGCTCTACATCGTGGAAGCCCTGCTCGTCGAGGCAGCGGCTCGCTTCGTCAGCCCGCGCCGCCAGGTCAGCTTCGGCGTCGTGTGCGGCGTGCTGATCGGCACCATCGGTCTCGCGGCCGAGTGGGGCTGGAGCCACGTCTGGATGCCGTTGCCGTGGACGTCCGCGCTGTGGCCGCTCGCGGCGATCCTCGGTTTCGTCGCCGCGGTCGGTGGCGGGCTGCTCGGCGGCCTCGTCGGCCGAGCTCTCCTGCCCGCGGACGCACCGCGGCAGGCGTCCCCGCGTCTGGTCGTGCCAGTGGCGTGGGCGGGAGTCCTCGCGGCGCTCGCCATCGCGATGCCGATGAGCGCGCACACCGGCTACAAGGCGACCGTCACCCTCACCCAGGCCAGCGGCGCACCGAACCGGACCGTGACCGCCACCGTGCGGCTCGACCCGCCGCAGGCCGCAGACAAGGCGACCTGGTTCAACCTCACGTCGTGGCAAGGCGGCACCGGCACGTTCCACGGCCAGATCACCGGCCAGTGGGTCGTGCCGCTGCACGAGGTCCGGCCGGGGGTCTGGCGTTCCACCACGCCGGTGCCGGTCTATGGCAAGTGGAAGACGCTGTTGCGGCTCGCGACGGTCGGCAGCCTGCAGGCCCTGCCCGTCTACCTCCCGGCTGACCCGGCGATCCCGGCGAAGGGCGTGGCAGCGACGCCCACCTTCACCCGCAGTTTCGTCGCCGACAAGAAGGTGTTGCAGCGCGAGGCGGTCGGCGGGTCCGTCGCCGTGCAACGCGGTGCCTACATCGCGCTCGGCCTGCTCGGCCTGCTGTGGCTGGCAGCGATGTCACTCGGTCTGCGCCGGCTCGACCGCGTCCCACGCCCGCCGCGGGACCGATGGACGCGCGGCCTGTTGGGCCACAGCTCGCCGCGGACGTCGGTGTCCGCCTGAGCGAGCTCAGGCGCCGGTGACCTTCACCAGCTCCGCGAGGGCGTCGTCGAGGTGCGTGAGCAGTCGCTGCAGGTGCGGCAGGCTGCGCCGGCAACCGGTCAGCCCGAACTCCATGTTGTCGACGTAGCTCGTCACCGTGATGTTGAGCGCCTGTCCGACGGTCGGGATCGACAGCGGGTAGATGCCCGTGAGCCGGGCGCCGTTGAAGAACAACGGCTGCCGCGGACCGGGCACGTTGGAGATGATGAGGTTGAACGGCGGCGGAGCGAGCTGCGCGATGCCGCCGGGCACCATGCTCAAGAGCAGCGGCGCCATCATCGCGGCGCTGATCGCGCTCGCCTGCACCTGGGTCAGACCGGCGAACAGCTCCTTGCCCTGCCGCATCGACGCGTTGATCGCAGCGAGCCGGTCGGCCGGGTCGACGATGTCGGTGGCCAGGTTGCACAGGATCGTGCCGACCGCGTTGCCCGAGTCCTCACCGCTGTCCTCACGGCGCAGCGACACCGGCGTCATGGCGATGAGTGGCGCGTCGGGCAGCGCATCCAGCTCGAGCAGGTAGGCACGCAAGGCGCCAGAGCACATCGCGAGTACGACGTCGTTGACACTGGTGCCGGACGCCTTGCCGACAGCGCGGATCTGTTCGAGGGACCACGACTGCGCGGCGAAGCGCCGGGCGCCCGTGATCGGCACGTTGAGCATCGTCTTCGGCGCCTGCATCGGCAGCACCGAGGCCTGCTCGCGCAGCGCCTGCTCGCCGAGGCGCAGCACGGTCGGAGCGAGCTTCACGAGGTCGGCGACGCCGCGCACAGCGGCAGCCGGAAGCGACAGCACGCCGCCCCCGGACGAGCCCGACTTGTCGCTGCGCCGCGGCTTCGGTGACCAGAAGGCCTTCGTGGAGCGGTCGTCGGCGGATGTGCTGAGCGTGCGTTGCAACAGCCGAAGGCCGGACACTCCGTCCATGACCGCGTGGTGAAGCTTGGTGTAGACCGCGAAGCGGTTGCCCTCGAGCCCCTCGATGACGTGCATCTCCCACAGCGGCCGCTGGCGGTCGAGCAGGCTGCCGTGCAACCGGGACGTGAGCGCGAGCAGCTCGCGCACCCGCCCCGGCTCGGGCAGCGCCGAGTGCCGGACGTGGTGTTCGAGGTCGACGTCGTCATCGTCGGCCCAGCTCCACTGACCGAGTGTCGTCAGCGAGCGGTGCGGATGCCGCCGGAACAGCGGTGCAACCTCGGTCGCGGCCAGCAACCCTTCGTAGTTCTCCCGGATCAGGCTGCGATCGGCGCCCTCGGGCAGGTCGAACAGCTGCAGTGACCCCACGTGCATGGGTTGCTCTCGGGACTCGGGAATGAGGAACATCGAGTCCGTCGGCGCCATCAGTGGCATCTGACGACTCTACCCAGCCGTTAGAGCCGCGTCGTCACACGTACGACGGTGCCCTCGGCGGACGACCGCACCTGCACGAAGTCACAGAGCTGGTTGACGAGGAACAGGCCACGACCGCCTTCGCGCGCGAGCGACGGCATCCGGCGGCCGGCGAG
>JAVEEH010000297.1 GCA_030840545.1 Frankiaceae bacterium
GGCCGCCCGATGGGCCCCGCGCCGACATCGACACCGATCGAGAACTGACCTACCGGTGGTCAGGCGGGGAGGGAGATCCCGACGCCGCCGCGGGTCTGGCCGCCGAACTTCGCCTTCTCCTTGGCGAGGTCGAGCGGTGAGATGGACGCGCGTCCGGCGAGAGCGGCGTCGTCGAGGAGGTCTGCCGGGATGAGCCACACGACCTCGAACTCGATCCCGTTGGGGTCCTTGGCATAGAGGCTCTTGGTGGTTCCGTGGTCAGACGCACCAACGAGTGCACCGGCCTTCGACAGGCGCTCGGCCGTGGCCTCGAGCTCGTCGAGAGTGTCGACCTCCCACGCGAGGTGGTAGAGGCCCACCGTCTGGCGGCCGGCGAGCGACGGCCCCGCCTGCGGGCCGATCTCGAACAGGCCCAGGTCGTGGTCGTTGGTCGACCCGGGGGCCCGGAGGAACGCTGCCCCGGTGAACCCCTTCGGGGTCATCTCGTCGAGGCGCTCGAACCCGAGCACATCGGTGTAGAAGGCGACGGTTTGAGCAAGGTCGCGTACATAGAGCACGGCGTGGTTGAGACGGAAGATGCCCATACGCGGGCAACGGCAGGGCCAAGTCGGACATTCCCCTGCGCCGCAACTCAAGCCGTAACTCGGTTGTGCACGTCTCGTTGTAGAGACAGCACCACCCCCAGACGAGGTGACCGAGATGACGTGCAATCACCAGCCGGCTTGTCCGCCCGCCGACCGTCACGACGCTCGCGCGGCAAGCATGGTCGCCGACCACTGGGAGCAGGGTTGGGCACTGCTGTGCAACGGCACGCTGGTCTTCGACGACGGCGGCGCACTCGCGCCGGCCGAGCTGACCGCCGCCTGAGCTAAGCGACGAGGTCGCGCACCAAGGCATCGGCCAGCAACCGCCCACGAACCGTCAGCACCGCCCGCCCTTCGTCGTACGACGCCGGCTCGAGCAGACCGTCGTCGCGCGCCCGCTCAGCGGTCTGAACAGCCGACCCGCGGAGCCCCGCGAGTGCAAGCCCGTCCCGCAGCCGCAACCGCAGCATGATGTCCTCGGTCCGGCGGGTCGCGGCGTCGAGGATCTCCCGCGCGTGCGCCGGTGACCGGCCGGCCTGCAGTCGCTCGGCGTAGGCAGCGGGATGCTTGACGTTCCACCACCGCACGCCGACCGCATCGCCGCCGACATGACTGTGCGCACCCGGGCCGACGCCCCACCAGTCGGCGCCGGTCCAGTAGCCCACGTTGTGCCGCGATCGTCCTGCCTCGGAGCGCGCCCAGTTGGACACCTCGTACCACGCGAAACCGGCCCCACTCAACGTCTCCTCGGCCATCAGGTAGCGGTCGGCGAGGACGTCGTCGTCGGGTGCATCGAACTCGCCGCGGCGGATGCGGGCCGCGAGCCGGGTGCCCTCCTCGACGATGAGTGCATAGGCCGACACATGGTCAGCGCCGGTGGCGACGGCCGCCTCGAGCGACGCTCCCCAGTCGGCATCGCTCTCCCCCGGTGTCCCGTAGATGAGGTCGACGTTGACGTGCTCGAAGCCGGCCGCTTGCGCATCCCGCACGACGCGGTCGACGCGGCCGGGCGTGTGCTGCCGGTCAAGCACGGCGAGGACGTGTTCACGTGCCGACTGCATGCCGAAGGAGATGCGCGTGAAGCCGGCCGCGCGCAACGCCTGCAGCGCAGCGGCGTCGACCGACTCGGGGTTGGACTCGGTGGTGACCTCCGCGCCCGGCTCGAGGCCGAAGCGCTCGTCGACGGCACGCAGCATGCGGGTGAGCTCTGCAGGCGGCAGCAGCGTGGGTGTGCCCCCGCCGACGAACACGGTGCTGACCGGACGCGCCGCATCGCCGAGCACGCGATGGGCCAGATCGAGCTCGGCGATGGCGGTGTCGGCGTAGGACGACTGGGAGACACCGGGGCCGAGCTCGACCGCTGTGTAGGTGTTGAAGTCGCAGTAACCGCACCGGGTGGCACAGAACGGCACGTGCAGGTAGATGCCCAGGGGTCGGTCGGCGGCACCGGCGAGCACCTCGGCCGGCAGCGCACCGTCGGTCGGCGCAGGCTCTCCCTCAGGCAACGTCGACGGCACGCGTCCAGGCTAGGTCGCGTCGGCGAGGTCGCGGGTCAGTCGGTCTTGGGGGTGGTCTGCAGGGCGGCGATGAACGCCTCCTGCGGCACCTCGACGCGGCCGACCATCTTCATCCGTCGCTTGCCTTCCTTCTGCTTCTCCAGCAGCTTGCGCTTGCGGGTGATGTCACCGCCATAACACTTGGCGAGCACGTCCTTGCGGATGGCGCGGATGTTCTCGCGGGCGATCACCCGGGATCCGATCGCGGCCTGGATCGGGACCTCGAACTGCTGGCGCGGGATGAGCTCGCGCAGCTTCGACGTCATCGCCGTCCCGTAGGCATAAGCCTTGTCCCGGTGCACGATCGCGCTGAACGCGTCGACGGTCTCGCCCTGGAGCAGGATGTCGACCTTCACCAGATCGGCCTCCTGCTCGCCGGCCGGTTCATAGTCGAGCGAGGCATAGCCGCGAGTGCGTGACTTCAGCTGGTCGAAGAAGTCGAAGATGATCTCTGCCAGCGGAAGGACGTATTTGAGCTCGACCCGGTCCTGGGACAGATACTCCATGCCCTTCAACGTCCCGCGGCGCTGTTGGCAGAGCTCCATCACCGAGCCGACGTAGTCACTCGGCAGCAGCACCATCGCGTCGACGATCGGCTCGTAGACGCCGGAGATCTTGCCCTCCGGCCAGTCAGCCGGGTTGGTCACGACCATTTCCGAGCCGTCTTCCATGGCAATGCGATAGACGACGTTGGGCGCGGTCGAGATCAGTGCCAGGTCGGCCTCGCGCTCGAGGCGCTCGCGCACGATCTCCATGTGCAGCAGCCCGAGGAACCCGCACCGGAAGCCGAAGCCGAGCGCGACCGATGTCTCTGGCTCGTAGACGAGCGCGGCGTCGTTGAGCTGCAGCTTGTCGAGCGAGTCGCGCAGCAGCGGATAGTCGGAGCCGTCGATGGGATAGAGCCCGGAATAGACCATCGGCTTGGGGTGCCGGTAGCCGCCGAGCATCTCCGTCGCCGGCTTGGACGCCGACGTGATGGTGTCGCCGACCCGCGCCTGCCGGACCTCTTTGACACCCGGAATCACGTAGCCGACTTCGCCGACGCCGATGGACCCGGTGGGGGTGGGCTCGGGTGCGGCGACACCGACCTCGAGCGTTTCGTGCGCCGCGCCGGTCGACATCATCAGGCACCGGTCGCGCGTCGTCAGCCGCCCGTCGAAGACGCGCACGTAGGTGATGACGCCGCGATACTGGTCATAGACCGAGTCGAAGATGAGCAGTCGCGGCGGCGCATCCGGGTCACCGACCGGGTGCGGCACCGTCCGCACCACCTCGTCGAGCAGCTCGCGGACACCTTCGCCGGTCTTGGCGCTGACGCGCAGCACGGTGTCGGGGTCGCAGCCGATGATGTGCGCGAGCTCGGCGGCGTACTTCTCCGGCTGTGCCGCAGGCAGGTCGATCTTGTTGAGGACCGGGATGATGTGCAGGTCGTTCTCGAGCGCGAGATAGAGGTTGGCCAGTGTCTGCGCCTCGATGCCCTGGGCCGCGTCGACGAGCAGAATCGCGCCTTCACAAGCCGCGAGCGACCGCGACACCTCGTAGGAGAAGTCGACGTGCCCGGGTGTGTCGATGAGGTGAAGGACATAGTCGTCGCCGTCGTGCGTCCAGGGCAGCCGGACGTTCTGCGCCTTGATCGTGATGCCGCGCTCGCGCTCGATGTCCATCTTGTCGAGGTACTGCGCCCGCATGTTGCGGCCCTCGACCAGGCCCGTGAACTCCAGCATCCGGTCGGCGAGCGTCGACTTTCCGTGATCGATGTGCGCGATGATGCAGAAGTTGCGGATCCGGGCCGGATCCGTGAACGCATGGGGCGGGGCGGGCACGCTCAATGGTCGCACGACTGCCCTAATACGGTGGATTGTGCGAGCGCCGGTCGGCACTCTGGTCGGCATGACCGCACCACCGGCAGAAGGTGTCCGGGTCGCCTACGACGACCTGCCTGACGCTGTCCGCGGATGGGTCGACGAGGTGCTCGGCGAGTCCGTCGTCGAAGCGGTCACCCAACCCGGCGGCTTCTCCCCCGGTGCCGCGGCGCGGGTGCGCACCGCCGGCGGCCGCCGCGCCTTCGTCAAAGCCGTCAGCGACGAGCTCAACCCGAAGACGCCCGACATGCACCGGATGGAGGCACGGGTGACCGCGGCGCTGCCGGCCGAGGCTCCGGTGCCGCGGCTGCTGTCGTCGTACGACGACGGGACATGGGTCGGGCTGCTCATGCAGGACATCGACGGTCGGCAGCCGGTGTTGCCGTGGCGCGACGACGAGCTGCACCGGGTGATGGCAACTCTCGACGAGCTGTCCGCTGACCTCACCCCATGTCCGCTGCCGGACGCCCAGGAGGTCGGCCACGAGTGGCGACCGGAGTTCACCAACTGGCGCGACACCGCCGCGGCCGGGCCGCCCGAAGGGCTCGACGACTGGTCGGTGCGGCACCTCGAGCAGCTCGCCGACCTCGAGTCTCGCTGGGAGGACGCGGCCCGCGGCGACACGTTGCTCCACCTCGACATCCGGGCGGACAACCTGCTCCTGACCGACGACCGGGTGTGGGTGGTCGACTGGCCGTGGGCCGCGCGTGGCTCGCCGGTGTTCGACCTCGTCGGCTTCTGCCCCAGCGTCGCGATGCAAGGTGGGCCGGAGCCCGCTCAGACGGTCGCGATGAGCCGGATCGGGCGGGCGGCCGACCCGGACGCATTGACCGTGCTGGTCGCGACGGTCGCGGGCTACTTCGCCGTCGGCGCGCTCGCACCGCCGCCACCTGGGCTGCCGACCGTGCGGGCGTTCCAGGCCGCCCAGGGTGAGGTGGCGCTGCGCTGGTTGGTCGAGCGCACCGGCTGGCGCTGAGTTCATGATCACCCATGGTTGGCCCAGGGAGCGCTGCGGCTGCTAGCCTCATCAGTCGAAATCCCACTCGAGCAACCGAAGGTAGATCCCGCGTGGCCAACATCAAGTCCCAGATCAAGCGCATCGGCCAGAACGAGCGCCGACGGCTGCGCAACAAGGCCGTCAAGTCCGAGCTCAAGACCGCCGTACGCCGGTTCCGGGAAGCTGCCGCCGGCGGCGACACCGAGGCCACCAACACCGCCTTCCGCAGCGCCTCCCGGCTGCTCGACAAGGCCGCCAGCAAGGGTGTCATTCACAAGAACCAGGCGGCCAACCGCAAGTCGGCCATGGCCCAGCGCACCAACGCTAACGCCGGCTAAAGACCTCTCCCGCGCGTCGCGAGCGCCGTCAACCTTCGGGTGGCGGCGCTTTCTGCATGCGCGCCGGCGCCGACGCGCCAGGCGGCCCGGGCTCGAGCAGGCCGGCCAGCAGGTCGTGCGCCTTGACGATGAGCATCGACGCCGCCGGGAGCACCAGCAACGTCCACGCGCTGGCGACGTCGGAGAGCGTCAGCACGACCGCGACCGAGAGCACTCCCTCGACGAGCACGGCGCGTTGCCAGCCGTTGGGATGGACGTGGCGCAGGCGCAGCGCACGCCAGTAGAGCGGCGGCTTGGTGGGCTGCGGCTGTGCTGCGGCTGTCATCGGGCCGCGCAGCCGGCCACGGTGATGACGGCGCTCTCCGCCGCGAACGCAGCGTCGTCGCCCGCTCCCTTGATGCCGGCGTCGGCGTCGGCCACTGCCCGGACGGCGTCGGCGAGTGCGTCGGGCTTCCACCGCTTCAGCCAGCCCTGGGCCCGGCGTACCTTCCACGGCGGCATCCCGAGCGGACCGGCCAGAGTGTCCGGAGACCCCCGTCCGGCGGCACCGACGAGGGCGATCGTGCGCAGGTTGGAGGCCAGCGCTGCGCTGACGAGCACCGGGTCGACGCCGGTGGCGAAGGCCCACCGGAGCGTCTCGAGCGCCGCCGCGACGTCTCCTTCGACCGCTCGGTCGGCGACAGCGAAGCCGGTCGACTCGGCCCGGCCGCGGTAGTAGGCGGCGACGTGGTCGGTGGTGATCCGCGGGCCGATGTCGGCGACGAGCTGGACGCAGGCCGTGGACAGCTCGCGCAGGTCGGTGCCGATCGACGCGACGAGGTCGGCGGCCGCGTCCCGGTCGATGCTGCCACCGGCCTCGCGCACCTCGTCGACGACGAACTGCTCTCGGTCACGAGTGGACTTGATCTTCGCGGCCTCGACCACCTTGGCACCGGCACCTCGCAGCGCCTCGACCACCGCTTTGCCCTTGGCCCCTCCCGGATGCACCACCACCAGGCTCACGTCGGGATCCCCGTCGGTGGCGAGCGTGGTCATCGCGGTCACCAGGTCCTTGCCGGCGTCCTGGGCACCGCGCACGACGACGACCCGTGCCTCCGCGAAAAGCGATGGAGAGGTGAGCTCGGCCAGGTCAATGTGGTCGAGCTCGGCGGCCATGACGTCATGGACGGCGACGTCGGGACCGCCGCCGGCCAACGCGGCTTGTACGGCGCGCTGCACCGCGCGGGCAACCAGCAGCTCCTCGTCACCGACGACGAGAGTCACGCGGGGCACCGGGTCAGCATCGCATGAGCGCGTTGTCACGCACGGTTCGCCGGCGACCACGCGTGACCACCCGCCAGCCCATCCACGCGGTCACCGCGCAGCCGCCCAGCAGCAACACGCCCGCACCGCCGGATGGCCAGGTCAGGCCCGCTGCGGGCATGGACGCGAGGGTGCGCGCGACGATCGCCAACCAACCCGCCGCCACTCCGGCGAGCCACGCGGGCACGGACGCCAACGCTGGTGCGACGCTCGCCACGACGGCGCAGCCGATGCCGGCGAGTGTCGCCGGCGCCACTGCGGGTCCGGCCAGGAGGTTGGCCGGCACTGCCCACGGCGTCAGCTGACCGAACGCGGCGACGATGATCGGGGTGCAGGCCAGCTGCGCGGCTGCCGGCACGGCCAGCGCCGCTGCCAGCGGCCGGGGCATTCGCCGCGCGAGCCGGTCGGTCCACCCCGGTCCCAGCACCACGATCGCCGCGGTCGCGAGGACCGACATGGCGAAGCCCGGCGTACGCGCGAGGAACGGGTCGACGACGACCAGCAGCAGCACCGCGGCGGCGAGCACCGGCACGGTGGCCGAGCGCCGACCGATCATCGAAGCGAACAGCACCGCCGCTCCCATCACCGCCGCGCGCAACACGCTCGGCGACGGCCGGGCCAGCACGACGAACGCCGTCAGGGCAACTCCCCCGATCAGCGCCCGGCTGCGCCGACCCGCGCCGAGCCGCCGGACCCCGGCCGTCACCGCCCCCAGCAAGATGGCGACATTCGCCCCGGACACGGCATTGAGATGCGCGAGCCCGGTGACGCGGAACGCGCGGGTCAGCGTCGCCGGCATCGCCGACACGTCGCCGAGCACGAGCCCGGGCACGAGACCGCGCTCGTCGGCGGGTAGCCCGTCGCAGGCGCTGCGCAGCGCATCCCGGACGTGACCGGCCCATCTCTGCCACAGCGGTGGTCGCCCGATCAGCCGTGGCGGGCCACTGGACAGTACGACGGCCGACACCGTGTCTCCCGGCCGCGGCGGTGCCAGCCGGCCGGACACGACGAGGCGCTGTCCCGGCAGCAGCCCGAGCCAGCGGCCGGCGACGACGAAGACGACGACCGGTGCGCGGTCGGCGAGCCAACCGCTCGACCCGCGGGCGCGCACCGCGGTCGCGGTCGCATCCGCGAGGACCAGCCGGCGTCCGCTCCGGCCGGTCACCTCGACCGGGTCACGCACGAGCCGCAGGGCAAGCTCGACCGACGTCTTGTCCCGCGCGAGCGATGCGACCGGCCCGCTGCGCAGCGCCGACAGATGCACAGCCATCGCCGCCGCGCCGAGCGCTACCCCGAGCGCAGCGCCCGCGACCAGCAGGCGGTGCGACGCCACACCC